>CAYWPW010000007.1:0-17913 GCA_964460095.1 uncultured Candidatus Cloacimonadota bacterium | reverse complement strand
TGTATCTATCATTACAACATCGATTTGCCTTTTGACAGCAGAAGTGATTCCATCATAAACAACAGCAGAGGGATCTGCTCCCTGCTGCTGTTTTATTATATCTGCTTCTGCTCGTTCTGCCCAGATCGAAAGCTGTTCAATAGCTGCTGCTCTGAATGTATCAGCAGCAATCATCATAACGGTTTTGCCCTGGTCTGTAAATCGCTTTGCCAGTTTTCCGATTGTTGTTGTTTTACCGACTCCATTCACACCAGCAAATAAAATTATAAAAGGTTTTTTAGTTGTTAATTTCAGATGATTACTTTCTTTAGAATAATCTTCCAATAAGAGTTTTCGAATGATTTCTTCCAGGTATTTCTGAATTTCTGCAGTTTGAGAAATCTGTTTTAATTTGATTTCTTCCCGCAATTTGCTGATGATATCCGAACTTACCTGAATTCCAACATCTGCCTGAATAAGCATTTCTTCCAAATCCTGGAGTAATATCTCATCAACTTTACCGCATAATTTGATAATTTCAGCAATTTTGGACAAAAAACTATTTTTGGTTTTTGCTAATTTGATTCTAAGATTTTCTTTCTCTTTTTTAAGAACAGGTTTTCTAATTTTTTGAAGTATCAGAAAAATGATTAAAATAATCGCAATTGCAATTAATGCGTAAATTATTTGATTTAGTTCCATTTTTTATGAAAATAAAAAGGCAGACTGTTTGCCTGCCTGAATCTGAAAATTATTTATACTGCCTTTTCAGTTTTGATTTTATTGAAATATGCTGCAATACGTGCTTTTCTTCTGGAAGCGGTTCTCTTATGAATAATATTTCGTTTTGCTGCTTTATCCAATTGGGAATAGATTTCAGCAATGAGCTTTTCTTTTTCTTCTACTGGAATTTCACTTTGCATTTTTTTTGAGAGACTTCTAATCGTCATTTTCACAAAGTGATTTCGGGCATTTCTCTTTTTTTCTTGTCGCAGCCTTTTTTTACAGGATTCATGAATAGGCATTTTTCCTCCAAATCTATATTTTTTTGGGACAGAAAAAGTTAAGTGTGTTTTGTGTCAAATATTTTTTAAAGAGATTTCAATAAATTATTAATTACATCAAATTAAATGTATAACTTATTTTTAAGAAATAAGTTGTATCTTCAAAATCTTCCAGATATTCTCCGGATGAAAATTGTTTAGTTTGTTTTTCAGTTCCCGATGCTCCTAAATAGATAGCCGTTTTAGAACTGGGTTTATAGGTGAATAAAGGAAATATGCTTATCCTTTTAGGATTTTCTTCCCAAGCTATCATATCATGATTTATGTTTTGAACGATTAGTCGAAACCAGAAATTCTTATGAAACTGCAATTTAGCTTTTATTTCATAGGTTCGAGCAATGTATTTACCTGCTGTTTCATGGTATTTATGCTTGAATTCGAGATCAAAGAAATTTATAGGTCGTACGTTGAGTGTAGTTTCATATTTGTAATAATTTGCAATTTCACCCTGGGTATCACCAAAAAAAAGATTTTTCCCGTCTACGATAAGAAAACTCACTTTTAATTGTTTAAATGGCTCATAATTCAGGCTTAACCACGGGTAGTACATGTAATAATCTTTGCCCAGATAATTCTCCATAGTCATTTCCAGCCCGGTCCAGAAATCAAAATTATTATTGAACATAGCTCCGCACATCAATTCCCAGTAGTGGGATCTGATGTCTTTAAGATCATACGTAGTTTTTATGTGCTGAGTGGAAGCTATTTCCATGTAACGTAGAAAGTCTTTATCGGTATTTCCATGGATCTGATATTCAATCCGACTATTTGTGAAAACACTGTTCTTATCATAAATATAACCAAGATCTGCTGTGTAATCTTCGGTGATGCCATTGGATTCAAAATTTAAAAACCAGGTGCCGTTATAATAATCCAAATCTATCGAATAACCGTATCCATATTTTGTTTCTATTTCGTCATTTTCGTCTATCACCTCATTTGAACTGGCAACAAGCTGAAAATCAGCATCTATTTCATCGTTGAACCAGTTATTGGCATCCAGACTTAGAAGGAAATTCTCGTAATCTTCAAAACGACGCATAGTCGCAGCAGCGCGGATGAATGAATTACCATTTAGCAGCTTTTTATTGAAGCTCAAGAAACCGAAAGTTGCATCGGATTTCAATGTATCTGCATAACCAAATCTATCCCCATAAACATCTTGATCATCTGCCAGCAAACCGTAAACAGACATATCACTCACAGAACCGGAAAGCTTCGTTCCCCAGAGTGGATCGACAATATTTCTGGTATTAAAGATTATCAGATCTGTACTGAATGGATTTGATTGTTCGATGAAGAAAGGACGTTTCTCTTGAAAATAACGAGGGTAGCGGGAATTCACATCAATTTCCAGACCATCCGCTTCGATAATATTGAAATCGGGATTTATCGTAGCTGTGAAAGTAAGGTTGGAATTCGGTTCAAAGAAAATATTTAATTCCGGCTGCAATTCAGAATCTGTTTCTTCTTCGTTGTATAGATTATCCTGAAACTGATTATAATTTCCTGTGAAGGAAGGAATCAGCTTCAGATTCATATTTGTAGGTAACTCGGTAAAGCGGAGAATTCCATAATTATCATAGAAATTTCCTCCACCGCGGGGAACACGGAATCCGCATACTTCTTCGGGACCATCTGTAATGTGACGTTTGAAGAATATTCCCCAGGTTACATCTTTCCCACTTTTGTATTTAATGCTTTCTAGTGGTAAAGAAAATTCCAGGTTAAATCCTTCTGCTGTTTTTCCACCCGCAGAGTGATAAAACAGGTCTATCGAAGGATCGATATCATCAATCACAATTCCATCTGCCTGTTCTCCATTTGCATTACAACCGATGTAATACGCCTGATCGTTGGAATGAAAAGTATCAAAGAAGAAAAAAACTCTATCAGTCGTATAAATGTGATCTCGACTACAGTGAAAATCCCGTAATCTAATCATATCCACAAAATAACATTTTGCCATACAATATATGTTATTTTCATCATATGCTAAAAATATCTCTGTTTTTTCTGAAGGTTCTGTGTTATCACCGGGAGAAGTCTGAAAGAACTCATCCCACAGTACTGCTTCAGACCACTCATCAGCAGAAATCTTGCCATCAATGACAGGAGGATTTTCCAGTTTCGGGATATTTATTTCAACTTTAGCATTTAAAAAACAAATTAATAATATGAAAATTAATAATATAAAAATTCGCTTCATTTACTTTCCTTTTTCTTGCATTCTTACTTGAGGGTCCTGCATAATTCAATTTCTAACTCACCCTCTGTCCCTCTCTTCAAAAAGAGGGATGACTTCGTTTGCCCCTTCTCTTTGCAAGAGAAGGGGTTAGGGGATGAGTTGAAAAATTGGATTTCCTGATTTTTCATCATTATTCTCAAAAACATCCAATTATGCAGAACTCTTTTGCATTCTTACTTATAACGAAAACCAATGATTGATCTTTATTAGGAAAACATTATGAGTATGAATTTTAAAAAGGTCTTTCATATCATTATAATATGAAAATTCTCCATCTGAAATAAAACCAGATCTATTTTGTGACCAGACAAGATACAGATTGGAACCTGGAGAAAATTCCCAACGAATAACCAGATTTGAATTGAATGCTTTATAATTGAAATCAGGATTACATATGTAATAATCAATAATTCCATCGAGATTCTCATCGATTTGATATTCATCATCATCGACATTATAATTGATTTCATCATCCAAAAATGTATAAAATCGATCTTCATATTTATCAGCTTTGGGATTGGTTATGCGTTTAAAATCAGAGTACTTTCCAGCAGAAATAAATGGTGAACCATAATACTGAATTGAGAAATTCGGTGTGATGCAATAATCCATACGAAAAGTAAGACTCGTTGTTTCCTGAAATAAGGAAGAGAAAATAAAGCGATCTTCTTCCTCAAATTCTTCAATTGTAACATATTCCAGGTTATGTTCATACTTATTGTAGGAAGGATTCATAGAAATTCTCAATTGGTTATTCGGTCTGATCCTGAATGATATCCAATAGGAATTAAATGAATTGTTATCATTATCTCCAAATCCGAAATTTGTTCCACACCCGAAATTTATGCTTTTTCTTCCATCCGAATTAAAGTAAAAATCACCATCCCAATCACCGGGTCTTTTTGCTGAAGGTCCTCCTCGCAAAATTTCGTTTGAAATATACTCAAATCCTCGAGAAAGTCCTCCACCAAAAGTGGAATTATTTTTGAAAGTTCCATGAACGTTCATATTCACAGCATTGGAAGTATTAACTCCTCCAAAATCCCAATCACACCATTGATTTGCATTCACACTGAATTTACGGAAAATTCCAAAAGGTTGATTGATCCAATATCCGATCCAGGTAAATTGATTAATCTGATCAGCTCTTCGCATATAACCGATATCATTGATCTCAAAACCAGGTGAACGCAAGGAAATCCCTGTCTGATATTTTATCCTGTTACTGCTTGATTTACCGAAAATAACAGAACCTGCATAACCGGAAAGTGAAGTTTTGTTTGAATCAACTGAAGCATAATTGTTATCCGGTCTCTGGAAATATCTGACGGAACCGGTTTGAGCTTCCAAAATTGCTTCTTTGTCTCCCTGAATGTAACTGAAGGCAGTTGTAGCCATCAGATAATATTTTTTATCTTTCCACTGTTGAAGAAAATCAATTCCACCAGAATAAGCTGAGTTATTCAGATAATTCAAATAATCATTATTTATATTCCTGTTAACAGAAGTAAACATTCCGCCTAAATAGGAATTCCCTTTGTTAAAATCTTTAATAACCCGACCGACAAAATAGTTCGTTAACGGTTCAACAGTAATTTCATCCTTTTGCCCATCCAATTCATATTCAGCAATTTCCTTTTCTGTGATGGATTCCATTATACCGATGGACCAACCTTTTTTTGTTTTACCTGAGAGCTTGAAAGCTCCCAAAATTGTAGAATTTTCCGGTATATCGATATAGTCATAATCATCAGGATAATAGCGCGGTTTCCTGCCGATTCTTCTCGAGTAAAAAAGATTATCAATAACAAAACCTCCACCGGTTATTGCAGACGTTAATTGATAATCGAGAATATTATTCCCTTCAATAAAAAAGGGTCTTTTTTCAGAAAAATAAGTTTCAAATTCAGTAAGATTTATTTCTGAAGGATCAGCTTCAACCTGACCGAAATCAGGATTAATCGTCATATCAAGAGTTAAGTCAGTCGTTATTCCGATTTTTCCATCCAGACCAATGTTGAAGTTTTCAGATGAACCATCATTAAACGGATCTTCCACTTCAGCTTCAAATCGCTCTAATTTCCCGACAATGTAAGGTGACAGCTCAATATGTCTTTGAGGTTTAATGCCTTTTATTCCTCGTAATTCTCCAAAATTACTTACCCAACCCGGCTCATCCTGCGTGATAAGCTGCCAAACTGATCTTTCTTCCTCTCTATGAATTCTTCGAGTAACTTCTATTCCCCAAACCTGTTCTTCTTTATCACTATAGCGCAATTGATTTAAAGGGATTTTAATCTCTGCTGTCCAACCCTGTTCATCGATGTTTGTTTTTCCATACCAGATTGGATTCCAACTCGTATCCCAATTATCTCCATCATCAGAAATAAATTCATCTCCCCTGACTCCGGAAACGCTTAAAGTAAAAGAAAAAGCGGTTCGTTTATCAAAATAACTATCGATATTTACTTCTACCCAATCTCCGGGAAACCAATCTCTCGGGGCTGTGATGGAAGTGATTTTAGACGGATCAGTATCATACGCTCGAAATCCAAAATAGAGGTTTTTGTCATCATAAAGGATTTTAAATCTCGTTTCCTGTGATGGAGCTTCATTTTCATAAGGTGTCCTTTGAATGAAATCTCCTGCCCATTCAACTCTGTTCCAAACTTCATCTTCAATTTCACCATCAATGATTAACTGATTAGAACTGACTCTGTCTGTGATATAGACTCTTTTTTCAGCACCCAAAAGAAATGCATTCAAAAAGATAAAAAATATAAAAATTAAAAATATAAAATTTTTCTTCATTTAATCTCCTTTTACACCTCGTTTAAAAGGGTTCTGCATAATTCAATTTCTAACTCACCCTTCAGTCTTCGCTAAAGCTTCGCCTTGACATGCGGTCCCTCTCTCCAAAAAGAGGGATGACTTCATTTTACCCTTCTCTTTGCAAGAGAAGGGGTTAGGGGATGAGTTGAATAATTGGATTTTCTGATTTATTCTCATTATTCTCAAAAACACCTAATTATGCAGAACTCATATCTCGTTTACAAGTGCAGCTTGTGAATAAGAACTCGTGAAAAACATTTATTTTACTCCATACTTACCCTGAAAAAGTTTCTTTCAAACATTCTTGCATTTGATTCTTTCAGGGTTGAAAAGAACCAAATAACCTGGAAGAAACTTTGACAAAGGCAGGTAAACCTTGAAAGGGCTAAACAAGAAGAATCTTTTGAAAGAAGCCTTTTCAAGGTCTTCATTTCCCGGAAACAGTAAGTCCGTCGAACTTAATCCAGGGATAAATATGATAACCGGAATTTACTCTTTCCGAAGATATTTGCTTAATATTATTCATAATTTCCACGATATTTCCGTTTATCATCGTTTCGCTGATTGGATATCTGATTTCTCCATTTTCTATGTAATAACTGTTCTTGGCAACACCGCTGAAATCACCATTATCACTGGGACGTCCACCGCTGAAACGGCACAGAAGAATTCCTTTTTCGGTAGATTTGATGATTTCATCATAAGATGTATCACCGGAATCGATGATATAACAACTACCCTGATTCACTGCTTTTGGCAAACCGGTTTTCCTTGAACCGTATAATCCGAGCAGGAACGTTTTCAAAACGCCTTTATCGATAATTGTGCTGTTCCTGACTTCGTAACCATCATAAGTGACATAATAGTTGGATGCCAAAACTTCTGATAAAGGTTTTGAATGTAATGTCAATTTACTGTCTGCAATCTTTTTATCGAGTTTGTCTTTGTAAACGGAAATACCTGTTATTAAAGGATAGTCACTCAAAAATCCGGTTACACCTCCAATAATGTCATCCATACATTCGGGTGTGATGATCACATTTCCGACAAATTTTTCCGGAATTGAAAATGTTTCAAGTTGCTCGGAAGATTGCTTCAAAAGTCTGTCGATCGAACCGCAATCTTTAATAGGTTTATCCAGATTTTTGCTGAGATAAACCACATAATTGAAAGATGATGTTTTCTTACCTTCTTTGGTTGTAAACATTACCACAACTGTATAAATACCTTTATTGGTACTGTATTTCACACCATTTGAATTCACGAAAAAACTATTAGAAACAGTAAAATCATAATGGATTCCCTCGAGGATAGTATTCGGATATGCCTTTTTTGAATACTCCATAAATTCTTTCAACCTGGAATACATTTTATCGATATCCGGTTTTTGCGGACCTGAAGAAAATTCTTTTGCAGGCTGCTTTTCCGAAATATCGTTTGCTTCATCCGGTTTGGAAGATTCGGCAAGCTTGATAACCTGTTTTGCTGCTTCATCAATGGATTTTTTATCGAGAGTGTTGATCGTGATCGAGCCTTTTTTGTTCTTCAGAATTCCTGTTAAAGAAAGATTCGTATTGAAAGTCGTTCTGAAAAGATTGATCTCTCCGGCTGCTACATTGAGTTCGTGTTTTTCACTTTTCCTCAAACTGCATTGCACTTTTTCTGCTCCTGCCCTTAAAAGAACATCTTGAGCATATTGAATTATTTCTATATTTCTCATTATTTACCTCCGATATTGACTTTGCATTTGATGGCAGGACCACCCATTCCAACAGGGATCATTTGCTTTTTACCACAGAATCCTCCACAACTCCAGACCATATCATCTGAAACCATTGTTACTGTTTTGAGCATATCAAAGGCAATTCCGCTGATTGTCGTATCCTTGATCGCTCTTCCCAGTTTACCATTTTTGATCTCATAACCTTTTACAACTCCGAACATAAATTCACTCGTGGAATCTGCCTGTCCGTTGGAAGATTGCATCAGGTAATATCCATCATCTATAGATGCGATCATATCTGTGAGTTTGCTTTGTCCCGGTAGGATCGCTGTGTTTCTCATTCGTACGAGCGGTTCGTCAGAAAAGCTGTAAGCACGAGCATTTCCGGTAAGTTCCATCTTAAAATGATTCGCATACTCTTTTGTATTCATGTATTTTTTTAGAACACCATCCTCGATGATAATTGCATCTTCTGCAAAAGTTCCTTCATCATCGATAAAAAGCGGAACAGGACATAATTTGCCTTTGAAATGATTGGCAAAATCAACGAGAGTAATCATTTCGCTAGCAACTTTCTGGTTCAGGAAATCTCCGGCAACCGAACCACCTTTAACGATATCAGCTTCTGTTGTATGCCCGATAGCTTCGTGTGCCAGAATTCCAGCCAGATCAGCATCGAGAATGCAATCGTGAACACCGGCTTCAGCATAAATTCCCTCTGATTTTTTGATAAGATGTTTATACTGTTCATTGAGTTTAGGATACAAATCTTCAGGATTTTCAAAATTATCTTCAAATTGCCCGAATCCACCGTAAACTTCATAAAGTTCGTAAGGTTGTTTGTTCTTCTCAACTGTCATTGTCACATAACCGATTGTGCGGGGAATCATCGAATATGAAATCGAACCGTCAGATGTAAGAAGTGATTTTTCCATATCAAGACAATTCATAACAATCGTTCTGGAAGTTAATTTCTCAAATTTTTCTTTGATATATTCATCGATCTTTTTCATAAACTCGATCATCTCTTTTTGAGATTTTTTTGGTTTAGTTGTTGTAAAATCATTTTCCGAACTTCCTTTCTTATTGGGAAGTTCCGGTCTATTCATCTTTTCCCTCGAATCTATGAACAAAGAATTTTTCGTTGCGGATGCGATAACCTGCTTGATAGTTTCTTCATCGAGTTCAGGGTTGGAAGCAAATCCCCAAGCACCTTCCTTGTAAACACGAGCAGAAACGCCACCAATAGCAGTTCTGCTGTTACCCATAATATCACCGTTCACCATTGAGATTCGAATATTCCTGTTTTCCTGAACACGCAGTTCAGTGTATTCCGTGAAATATTTCGAATACTTTTTTAAGTCTTTTAGAATCATAGTTTTATCTCCTTCTATTTTTCTTACCACGAATTTTCACTAATTTTATTTAGCAACGAACAGAACAAACAATTCCAATTTTTTACATTGAAAAAGTTTAAAAGTATTCTCTTCTTGCTAAACTTTTTCAACGGTTTTTGCTAGCTTAATCTTGTGAAGTCTTTGAGACTTAACAAGTTTATAACCGCTGGAAACTTCACAAGTTTCAAAAACTTGTTAAGTTTATTCCAACCATTGAAAAGGTCGATGAGAAAGAAATTCTCTGTTGGTAAACCGTTTTCAAGGTCTTTCTCAAAGCAGGAGCTTTGAGTTACTTTTCTGCAATATACATACAGAACCCGTAACTTATCGGTCTCTGCTTTGTTAATTCACAAGGAAATTCTTTGCACTCAAAACAGGTTCTTACTCCTTTTTCAAAAGCACAATGTTTTATTTTACACGGACCTTTCAAATTTGGAGTACATCCCGTTTCTCCATTCGGACAAATTCCTTTTGTCATTTTTGGACATTTTTCACAAGCTATACCGCAAACACCGATCTTCATAATACCCATCAATAATTAATAAATCCTTTATTTTATAAGCAAATACCGAGCCAAACAGTAACCTGCTGATTCCAAATTAGTTAACAATTCTCTGTACAACATTAAGTGTTCATAAAGGAACAATCAATGTCCGATATAGAACTAATTTTTATCATTTTTCACAGTTCATTAACCATAAACAAACACGGATTTTCTTTTCCCCATAATTCCTTAAATTCTTCTACTGGAACAAATCCTACGGCTTCATAGAACATTCTTGTTTTAGCATAACCTTTATCAGGATGGGATGCACTTAAAGTTTTTACTGTCAAGAATTTCACTCCTTTTTTCTTCAGATCATCTTCGATATTCTGTAGAAGTTTTCTTCCAATTCCCAAACGATGATATTCTGATAGAATGCCACAAACATAAATCTCACTTGTTTTGGGAAAATGTGAAATTATCGAGAAAAATCCCACCTCTTTACCAAACATATAAGCAGTGTAAAAATCGGTTTCAGCGGATCTTTCAATGTATTCTTTATTAGCAGATTCTAAGCCAAACCAGTTTGGAAGAGATTCGATGATCTCTTTACAAATCCGGCTTCGCTCTGCTTTCTTCTTAATTTTTTTGATCTTTATATTTTTCTCCAACCAATCCTTTTTATGAATATGGTAAATTATCAAATGTACATCTTCTGTGAAATGCTGCATTTTGGGCGGGAAGTGATATGTTCCTCTTCTTATCTCCTTTCCACCAACTACTTCCTGCATTTTTTGAGAAGCAGCATTATTAATATTTGGTGATGCTTCGATGATCTTACAGTTAGTATGACTAAACAGATATTTGCATAGAGCATTCTTGATCTCCTTTCCATAACCTTTTCCCCAATATTCCGGTAGCAGTTTGATGTCAGTAGCGGAAATTCCATCTTCGTTCGGCAGACCAAGTTTACACTCACCGATCCTTTCTCCACTTTCTTTTTCTACTACTACCAGGGTTTGATTGAATTCCGTATCATCGTGATCTTCAATTTGCTTCCGTACACTTTCTGCCGAAATTCCGAGACCTTTTGGAAAGCCCACCTTACGCATCACCTTACCACTATTCCACAAGGATAAATACATTTCTACGTCGGAAGTTTCAGCTTTTCTAATTATTAGTTGTTTTGTTTAGAATATCATAATTTCTTCGCAACCAGAATATAACTAAGTGGAAATTTCAGTTCCTGCTTATTCATGTAACTTTCTATCAGAAGATTTCTCATTTCGAAATATTCTTTTTTATATCCGCTATATGGTTTATGATAGATTTTCATAAATTTTCCTTTTATTTAAGCATACAAAAATTTACCTAAAATCCCCAATCAACATGTGCTTCGGGAAGAATAAATATTTTATCTAACTTCCTAAGAAATTCATCCGGAGCTTCAATTCCATCGGAATAAACAAGTGATGAAGCAGGCATAATTCCATACCACATTCTGGTGAAAGCATTTACAGAAGCTTTTAGAGTAGGAAGATTTTTATCAGAACCCTTTTTTGCACTGGAATTGGAACCTAATGTAACAATGTAATCTCCGGTAATTCCTCTCCATTTTATTTCTTCTGGAATATATTTATCTATCGGATCGGAAAGCTGCAAATTAAAGCTGAAATCTTTGCAATTCAAATGTGTTTTCTTCATACATTTTTCCAGATTCAGAATTCGCAATTGCCAAAACGCAGAAGAATAAATATAATTCTGATTTTCAGATTTTCTGGTCATTCCTTTTATCAGGAACGGTTTATCAATAAAATCCTGCATATTAATAAAAGGTGGTTCCACCATCCTGATAAGAAGATATTGCTCTTCAAAACTTTTAATTAGAGCTAACAAATCCATTAATTGATCGAGATTTTCATATGCCATGCAATTAATCCAGATAGGTCCCTGTTCTTTTCCTTTCCCATAGAACCAAATATGATGCGTGAGATTTCCATTTTTATCAAGATATCCAAATCCAACAGTTTTACTTTTCTCACCCATTTCAGCTTGAGTTGTATATTCCGGTAAAGTAACAGCTCCATGACATTGTAATCTCTTTTCGCGAGAAATATGTATACTCTTGTAATCTTTCTCTGTTAGCCTTTTTGGTATTTTCGGTTTACGTTTGATATTCAAAGTAGCGGGAGTAAATGCTACTATCTGCTCATAATTTCCATTACCAAATCCCAATTTATTGTAATAGCCCTGATCGAAAATACACAGAGCTCCAACTTCAGATCCTTTTTGCGCATCCAGAGCAAGACGAGTAGCCGTAAGTCTTCCTGCTATCCCCTGCTTTCTAGTCATAAGGCTGGCTGTAACACCTGTTATAGCACTTAATTTAAGTTCTTCACTAAGATAACGGATAATACCACCAGAGCTTGTAGCCATAACTTCAGCATCACCATTTATCTCGTGTACAATTGTGTTAGCAGCAGGAAGAAATTTATTCAGATATTTATCTTTTTTTTCATCTTGCACCCAACCACATTCATTTAAAATCCTGAAAACTGATTTTTTATCCTTTTGAGGATCGTAATTTCTATAATTCATAATCTACTCCTTTTTTTAAATTTATATTTATTTATGATACTAAACGATCAAGGTACTTTTGACTTTTTCCACTTTTATCTGCCAGTAACTCTCCGAATAATAAGTTTTAAAACCCATTTCAAAATTAATGTTCAACATTGGTTTATTGGAAACCGCATTCTCTGAACGAACGGTCTTTATTTCCAGCAATTCTTTTATTATGAGTTTTATCATAACTGCTTTCAGCCATCTTCCTAAACCTTTATTTCTATACTCTTGTGCAACTCCCGTATCATCTTGATTTATCAATTCTTTATTGAAACCGGTATAGATCATATGAGTGAATCCTACAGGTTCCTTTGTTGTTTTGTGAATAGCAACAAGCAGCCAACTTTTCCAGCCTTTTCTTACATTTGCATCCATCCCGTTCTTTAACTTTTGAGAAGAAATATTTTCAGGTTTATATTCAAGGTCATCGAGAGGAACACTATTCCAGAAATCATTATATAACTTCACAAAAGACGCTATTTTATCATCAGGAAAACCATCTCTCCATAATTCCAATTCATAATTACTTGCTCGTTCCTTTACCTTTTTTATCCATTCATTCATTAAATCCATATCGATATCTTCAATTTTCAATTGATTTATATGTTCGGTGGAACCAAGCCTCGCATTAATTTTCTGTAAAAAAGCAATTCCGGAAGGCATTGTTGAAAGTGTGCTGAAATTCATGATAGAACAGTTTTCATTAATTGATTCTTCATATAATTTTCTTAACAAAATCATCCCAGTTCCTTTTCTTCTCCATTTCTTTCTCACAAAAATATCAACATCTGTCTGATCCAAATTTTCACCCTCAAGTTGGAGATACATAATTGCATAAGAAATAATAACTCCATTTTCCCAAATTACCCAACGATTGATTTTCATTGAATCTGAATAATTTAGGATTTGTTTCTTAAATTTCTCATAAGGTCGAGGGGGATCATCTGGATGTGCTTCTTTTAAGATTTCAGAAAAGAAATCATAATATGCCTGCAGTTCTTTTTCATTGGCTTTTTGTTCGTCGAACCTTTCAATTTTATTTTCTTTCATTATTCATTTCCTTTTCATTTTCCAGTTCTCGTTTCAAGTGCTTACGTACAGCTTTGCGTCCTTTTTGTTTGAACCATCGTTTGCTGGTTGTATGAGCTTCATCAGGATGAGCAGGACGCTTGAGTGTGTACAATTTCTTTGAACTTTTCTTCATAATTTCCCATCCAAACAGATATCATCTGTTGCCAGTTTCTTACATAAATATTGGGAAGCAAACATACACCCAACATAATTGCTTTTTCCATATCTAATATTCTACCCATATTACCTCTTTATTTATTGAACCTTTATAACGGTTCATATAATATTTCGTTTAAACCATCAAGGTTATATACCGGTTCCCACACCGAAGTGCAGGAACCGGATTGTACTATTCGGCTAAGCGCCGAACCTCTTTGTAAATACTTTCACTATTCACCTCCTTTGCTGATGTTTACAATCATCAGACTTGGTTATTCCGATTCCCAGAGGATTGGAAACCAGTGCAATACTTCTATAGTATATTGCTTTTTTCTTTATTAAACATTGCGCAAGGTCTCAGTAACTATTGCGAAAGATGTGCAAACAGGATGTTTGCGGTATGTTACGCATTCAACAGCATTGCTTCCTGTTCTTCCAAGAATTGGTTCGTGTAAAGTCTATAATAATAGCCCTTTTGTTTCAGCAGTTCATGGTGATCTCCCTGTTCTGTTATCTTGCCTTTTTGTATTACCAGGATACGATCAGCAGAACGGATCGTGGAAAGACGATGTGCAATGATGAAGCTGGTTCTGTTTTCCAGAACTGTGTGTATCGCTTCCTGTATCAACTGCTCGGTTTCTGTATCTACAGATGAAGTTGCTTCATCCAGAATGAATATCCTGGGATCGGCTAAAATTGCACGAGCAAACGAAATAAGCTGTTTCTGTCCTGTCGATAACTTCGCACCACCTTCTCCAACTTCCGAGTCGTAGCCTTTTTCCATTTTCGTAATGAACTCTTGCGCATTCACCAGCTTTGCTGCCGCGATGATCTCATCATCAGTTGCATCCAGCCTGCCATAAGCAATGTTGTCTTTGATGGAACCGCTGAATAGATGCGGAGTCTGCAAAACATAACCCAGGTTGGATTGCAGCCACAACATCGAGCGACTGCGATAATCTTCATCATCTATCTTTATCTTTCCTTTGGTTGGTTCATAAAACCTGCAGGCAAGGTTCACGATCGTGCTTTTACCGGAACCTGTTTCACCTACCAAAGCAATAGTTTCACCTGCCTTGATATCCAGGCTGAAATTCTTCAGGACTTTTTCTCCATCTTTATAACCGAATGTAACATCTTCGAAAGATATATTTCCGTTTATTTTCGGCCAGTTCTCTTCTTTAGATCGAAGAATATCTCCAAATTTTTTGATGACTTCAGATTTATCTGTTATCTGAGGTTTTTCCTCTATCATAGAGAATATCCTTTCTGCAGAAGCCTGTGCATTTTGCAGTTCCGCAAACACACGTGCCAGTTCCCTTAGCGGTTCAAAAAACTGAATCGTGTAGGAAATGAACGCCACCAGAGTACCATAGCTTATAGCCTGCATCATCACACCTTCACCGCCAAACCAGAGGGCAAGTCCCGTACCGATGCTTCCCAGCGTGAGAACAGCAGGCAGGTAAAGAGCAGAAAAGATAGCAGCCTTCACAGATGAACGATACATCTCGGAAGTATTCACCTGAAATTCCAGTAAATTTGCCTCTTCCCGAACCAGGGTTTTTGTGGTTTTTGCTCCGGCAATTCCCTCATTGAAAGATCCGGTTATCTTCGAGTTTGTCTTCCTTACCTTTCGATATGCTTTAAGTATCTTCTTCTGGAAAAATAAGCTCAATACAACCAGTACCGGAACAACGGTAAGCGTTACTAATGCTAATTTCCAGTTCAGGATAAGCATTGTTATCGAGATCAGGATCATGTAGGAAAATCCCCAGACAAGGTCCACAATACCCCACGAGATGAAGCTTCCCAACCGTTGACTATCGGAAGTCATCCTTGCCATCAGCCAGCCTACAGGTGTTTTATCATAATAGTTGAATGAAAGCTCCTGCAAATGCTGGAATCCTTTTTTCCTGATATCATAAGTAAGATACATCTCTATCTTTCCTGCAATATCGATGAAGAAAAAGATGTTTGCAGCCTGCACAGCTATCAACAGGAAATAGATAATTCCGAACAATACTATTCCATCGGTTTTTCCGGGAATCACAAAGTTATCGACTGCATACTTACTCATCAGCGGAAAGATAACGTCCACTCCTGCCAGTCCTATCATGAAGAGTCCCAGAGTAACAAGCCTTTTTTTATATGGCTTACAGAACTGTAATAACTTCTTCCATAAACTTATATCAAATCTTTTATCATATTCCTGTTCTTTAAATGCATCCATAATTTACCTCATTATTTTAGCCACGAATTAACACGAAGATTCCTTTCGAGCCGTAAGAAACTTGAGACGACGACTCGAGATTATCCCTCGTCACATAGCTCCTGCTATGTGATGCAGGTCTACGTTCCACAGCAGGAGCTATGGAACGAGTTGCGTACTTACACAATTTTCTTTTCCTCTTTTTTATCAATTTTCATTTCAATACCTTCCTGTTCCAGAGCGAGTTCTTCTTCCAGAGAGGTCTGGATAGCCCAGATGCGTTTATACAAGCCTTCCTGCTCGATCAATTGAAGATGAGTTCCTTTTTGAACAAGTTCTCCATTATCCAGCACCAGAATCATATTGGCTTCTGCCAGAGTTGAAAGCCTGTGAGAGATAATAAATGTAGTTACCTTCTCTCTGCGCTTTCTCAATTTCTTCCTGATAGCCGCATCAGTTTCTGTATCCACAGCGCTCAATGAATCATCAAATATCAGGATAGGATTCCCATTGATGATAGTTCGAGCAATAGCTACACGTTGTTTCTGTCCACCGGAAAGCGTTACACCTCTTTCACCTACAGCAGTTTTATATCCTTGTTCAAAATCTATTATCACATTGTGAATGGATGCAATTTGCGCTGCCAGGAAGACATCGTCATCTTTTGCCTTTTTCTTTGCCAACCCGATGTTCTCCTTTATAGTTCTGGAAAACAGGAACGGTTCCTGCAGCACGATTCCTATATTCCGCCGCAAGGTCTTTTTACTTATCGATCTTATATCAACACCATCTATCGTAATCGAGCCACTTTGATAATCATACAACCTGGGCAGAAGATTTACCAGTGTTGTTTTACCGGAGCCTGTGGGACCCAAAATGGCTATGGTCTGTCCTTTCTCTGCTTTGAAGGAAATATTCTTCAATATTGGTTTTCCTTCTTCATATTGGAAGGAAACGTTCTTGAATTCGATCTCACCATTTATTTTTTCCAAAGTAGAACCTTCATCCAGATCTTCTATAGGTTCATCTAATATTTCCTGAATACGCTCAATAGAGACCTGTGCTTTTCCCATATCTGTAAGGACTCTTCCCATCTGGCGGATCGGCCAGAGAAGCATTCCTACATAAGATGAGAACGCCATAAGAGTTCCCAGACTGATGATGCCTTTTGCTGCCCAGTAAGTTCCCAGGATCACAACTGCTCCGATCTGCATCAGGCTGAACAAATCCGATACCGACCAATACCACGCCAGAAGACGAATGAGATGATAGGTCTTATCACGATATTCTGCATTTTTTTCATCGAACTTATCTACCTCAAATTTCTGACGGGCAAAAGCACGCACCACTCGGACTCCTGTCAGGTTTTCCTGCAAAACCGTGGAAAGTCTTCCTTCCGATTCATCTGACTCTTTGAATGCTATTTTCACTTTTATAAAGAACAAAACCGCAAATGCGAATATCAATGGAACCAGCGAAAGCGAGATAAGCGTCATCTTCACATTCATTGGCAACATGAATGATAGTGCAAAAGCCAGCATGAAAAGTGCTCTTCCTACCTCTACAAACTGGATAGCAAGAAACCTACGGATCGTTTCCAGATCCGATGTGCAGCGCTGTATAAGATCTCCCGTCTTTGCCTTCACATGATATTCAAATGGCAGATATTGCAGATGATCATACAATCTATCACGGATATTCCGCACAATAGATTCCGATGCAATTGCCGACCATTTTCCTTTAAAGAATAAAAATATTCCACGTGAAAGGGTGAGTAAGATCAGGATGAAACTGCACATCCAAAGACTTTGAGAAAGAATGCTCTTTCCACCCAGGAATTGGAATATACTTTCAAATGCTGGAGCTAGCCAACCTTGTATCTGCATTGGTTTATCACCAATTATCGAATCTATCGTTACACGCAATATCATGGGCCAGATAAAGCGAATGAACGTAGCAAATCCAATAGCAGCAATCGAGAAAACATACAGCGATCTGCTGCCTTTCATAAAGTTCCAAATTAACTTAAATTTTTTCATAATAATACTCTCATTTTCAGTATTCAACATTTTATTAAATCAGTTCTCAAAGCAGGCCTTGTCATTCGACATGGTAAAAGCTT
>CAYWPW010000006.1:0-18040 GCA_964460095.1 uncultured Candidatus Cloacimonadota bacterium | reverse complement strand
CGAGATCCCTATTCAGCATATAAATAATGATATCCTGCAAAGTATGAACAGAAAAGTAACAAAGGAACGAATCCTGGAGATCATCACAGAAATCCGAACAAAAATACCTGAAGCAATAATCCGAACAACTCTCATTACAGGCTATCCGGGAGAGTCTGAAGATAAATACATTGAACTTCGAGATTTTATTAAAAAAATGAAGTTTGAACGATTGGGAGTTTTCTCCTATTCCAAAGAAGAGGATACACCAGCGTTCGACCTATCTGAACAGATCCCGGAAAAAATTGCTGAAAAAAGAAAAGAAGAGATCATGACGCTCCAGCAAACTATTTCTGAAAATTTCCTGGCTGGTCTGATAGGTAATAAAATCAAAGTTATTATTGACCGAATTGGTGAGGAAGGAGAATTTCCTTTCGAAGGAAGAAGTTATTTCGATACTCCCGAAATTGATGGAACAGTATTCATCGAAAAGGGTAAAACTGAAATTGGGAAAATCGTTACTGTAGAGATAACCGATTCCTGGGAATATGATCTGGTTGGGAGAATAGAACACGGATGACACGGTTCGGACGGATGATCACGGATAAAAAAAATATTTTTGACAGAGTTTGTCAGTGAAAGTCAACGGTAAATAAATGTTTGAATTACAAATAAAATCCATTCTCAAAAACACTTTCGGTTTTGAAAAATTCCGTCTTTTACAGCAGGAAATTATTCGGAATATTTTATCAAAAAAAGATACTCTGATCATTATGCCGACCGGAAGCGGGAAATCGCTTTGTTATCAACTTCCGGCACTCATCTTTGAAGGTTTGACGATCGTAATTTCTCCTTTAATTTCTTTGATGAAAGATCAAGTCGAGCAACTTCACGAAATGGGAATCAGAGCGGTTTTTCTGAATAATTCATTAACTTACAGTGAATATCAGTTCAATATAAATTTGATCCTCAAGAATAAAATAAAACTGGTTTATCTCGCCCCGGAAGCAATGTTGACGCAGAAGATATTAACCATTCTCTCAAAAGTAAAAGTAGATTGTATCACAATCGATGAAGCTCATTGCATTTCCGAATGGGGACACGATTTTCGACCTGAATACAGGCAATTGATCGAAGTCAGGAAACTTTTTCCGAAAGCTGTTTGTGTGGCTTTGACTGCGACTGCAACTCCGAGAGTTCAGCAGGATATTAAAGACAATCTGGAATTTGAAAAATCAAACGAATTTATTTCCAGCTTTAATAGAGAAAACCTATTTTTACAGATCATTCATAAAACGGAACCGGTTTATCAAACTCTTGAATTTTTAGAAAAATTTCCGAATCAATCAGGAATTATCTATTGTTTTTCGCGTAAACAAGTAGATGACCTATATCAAATTCTAGAAGAAAAAGGATTTTCCGTAAAACCGTATCACGCTGGATTATCCGATGAAGAGCGTAAGCAAAACCAGGAACTTTTCATCAAAGACGATGTGCAAATAATCGTAGCAACCATCGCCTTCGGAATGGGAATCAATAAACCGAATATCCGTTTTGTCGTTCATTTCGATCTTCCTAAAAATATCGAAGGTTATTACCAGGAAATCGGTAGAGCGGGACGAGATGGATTAAAAGCTCATTGTTTACTGCTTTTTGGTTATGGCGATATCAGTAAGATAAAATATTTTATCAATCAAAAAGAGGGTGATGAGAAACGCATTTCATATTTTCATCTCGATGCTCTGGTTAATTTTTGTGAAACGAATGTGTGCCGAAGAATTCCGCTTTTGAATTATTTTGGAGAGAAATATACGAGAGTAAATTGCGGAATGTGTGATAATTGTGGAGAAGAAGCAAAAGATTTAATCGATATTACGATTCAGGCACAGAAATTCTTATCGTGTATGAAAAGAACCGGAGAATATTTCGGAGCAGGTCATATTATCGATATTTTGCGGGGTTCAAAAGCACAGAAAGTTCTGGATAGAAACCATCATCTTTTATCGACTTACAACATCGGAAATGATCTTTCCAAAAAACAATGGTTTCATCTTTCGCGACAATTTATCCAACAGAAACTGATCAATAAAGATACACAATACGGTAGTTTAAAAATCACCCCAAAAGGTCGAGAAATATTAAGAAACAACCACTCCGTTAAAGGTTTATTGATCGAAGAAAAAGTAAAATTCAAAAAAATAAAAGAAGTGGATTATGAATTTGATCATTCTTTATTTGAGAAACTTCGCAAAAAACGGAAAGAGATCGCAGATGAAAAAGCTATTCCTCCTTTCATCATTTTTCACGATACTTCTCTGATCGAAATGTCGGCTTTTTTCCCTAAATCAGAAAATAGTTTTATGAATATCAATGGAGTTGGACAGACAAAATTTGAGAGATATGGTGAAATTTTCCTGGAAATTATCAAAGATTATTGTAATGAATTTGGGATAGAAGAAAAGATTAAAGAAGATCGAACTCAATACAAATTGAAATTAGAAAATTCTGTTCACAAAGTCGATACTCAAAAAACTACTTCTACTTTTGAAAAAATCAGAGAAGAATTTCCCGAAGCATATGAAAAATGGACTGAACTCGATGATGAATTGCTCGAATTTAGTTTTCAAATGGATCAAGATATTAATGAATTAGCGAAGCTTTTCCAACGAAAACCGGGAGCTATCAGATCGAGATTACGAAAAATTGGCTTGATAAAATAAGCCATTTGGAGATTTTAGTATTTGGAGATTTGGAGATTTTAAAATGGATAGAGAAGAATTAATAGAACGGACAAAGAAGTTTGCTTTAAGGATTATTAAATTAGTAGAAGCTTTACCTAAGACAGTTACCGGAAGAGCTATCGGGTATCAGTTAGTTAAAGCTGGAACTTCTGTCGGAGCTAATTATCGGGCAGCTTGTCGAGGGAGATCTAAAGCTGAATTTAATTCTAAATTACATATTGTTTTAGAAGAAGCTGACGAATCAGCCTTTTGGTTAGAGTTGATTACAGAAGCAAAACTATTACCGGAAAACAGAATACAATCACTTCTAACTGAAGCAAATGAACTTACAGCGATTTTTTCAAGATCATATTATACAGCGAAGAGAAATAAATGATGAATTCTTCAAATCAACAAATCCTTCCGTGCCAACCATTGCGAAGGTTCACAAGCAAGAAAACCTCTGTGGGAAACCATTCGCAAGTTCTCAAATCAACAAATCGCCAGATCAACAAATCACTACAACAGAGGTATAATGAACAATAATATCCGTGATTATCCGTTAAATCCGTATTATCCGTGTTCTATATGGGAGAAATGATGAAAAAAAAAATCGCCTTAACAGGAATAAAGCCAACCGGTTTACCACACATCGGAAATTATTTCGGTATGTATAAACCGGCAATTGAATTGGCAAAAAATTATGATACTCGTTATTTCATTGCAGATTATCATGCTTTGAATTCAATGAAAGATCCCAAAAAGATTCGAGAATTGACATATGAAGTTGCAGCTACGTGGCTTGCTATGGGTTTGAATCCAAAAGAATCTATCTTATATAAACAATCTGCTGTTGGCGGTACTTTTGAATTAACGATCTTTCTATTGGCTTTCACATCGAAAGGTTTGATGAATCGTGCCCATTCATACAAAGCAAAAGTTGCTGAAAACACTGAAATCGGTAGAGATCCAGATGATGGTGTGAATATGGGACTTTTCACTTATCCGGTTCTGATGGCGGCAGATATTCTGCAATTTGACAGCGATGTTGTTCCAGTAGGAAAAGATCAGGCTCAACACCTGGAAATGGCAGTCGATATTGCTCAAACAATAAACCATAATTACGGAAAAGAACTATTAAAAATTCCGAAAGCGCTGATCAGAGAATCAACAGGTTCTGTGATCGGATTGGATGGCAGGAAAATGAGTAAAAGTTATAATAATACTATTCCCTTATTTCTGCCAGAAAAAAAGTTACGGAAACTTCTAATGAAAATAGTTACAAACTCACAAACAGTGGATGAACCGAAAGATCCTGATAAATGTAATATTTTTGCACTTTACAAACTTTTTGCAGATAAACAGCAGCAAACTGAAATGAGGAAAAAATATCTGGCTGGAGGCATGGGTTGGGGAAATGCAAAACAGGAACTTTTTGAAATAATGAATGAAACTATAGCTCCCATCAGAAATAAATATGAAGACCTGATAAATAACAAAGATTATATAGATGAAGTACTACGGAAAGGTGCAGAAAAAGCAAGTGAAATCGTTTCCGGAAAGCTATATTTCCTGAGAAAAGAACTCGGTCTGGAATAGCTATCATTTTGATTGACACTAAAATGCAGCAAAATAAATATGTTTTTTCGGTTTGAAAATAAGGAGATGAAATGTATTCAGTTTTAATGGTAATACACGTAATAATTTCTATTGCTTTGATTTTGATTATCCTTGCTCAATCGAGCAAAGGAAGCGGACTTGATGGAATGCTGGGTGGAGCTGCATCAAATGTACTTGGTGGTCAATCAGCTTCCAGTTTTCTGAAAAATGCTACAAAAATCTTAGCTTTTCTTTTTATGATTTCTTGTGTTTTGCTGGCTTTTCAGTTGCAAGGTAAAAAGACAGTTTCAAGTAAATTAGTGGACCAATTGAAAGAAGAAGCTGTGGAGCAGACAACAACAGAGCAAAGTGATATTTCTGTATTTCCGGAAACTGAAATTCCTGTTACAGATACAACTAAATGATGAATGCAGAAGTGGTGAAATTGGCAGACACGCAAGACTAAGGATCTTGTGCTCTTTTTTGGGTGTGCGGGTTCGA
Organism: uncultured Candidatus Cloacimonadota bacterium; assembly: GCA_964460095.1. Taxonomy (GTDB): domain Bacteria; phylum Cloacimonadota; class Cloacimonadia; order Cloacimonadales; family TCS61; genus JABMPU01. The sequence continues at coordinate 13,241 of CAYWPW010000006.1, read as the reverse complement.
GTCCCGCCTTCTGCACCAGATATTTTTAACCTCGCTTAGATTAGCGGGGTTATTTTTTTTCTTTCTAAGCATTGCAGGTTCAATCTTTAAAAATGCTCCAGCATAGTTTTTTTGATGATTGATTGATTACCTTTTTTTTGCATATTTATTTCTCATTTAAGCAAAGTTACTTTTTTTACAGACAAAACTTTGTTTGTTTCGACATTAATGAGTTTGCAATAATAAATACCGGAAGCATGATTTTCTGCATTCCAGCTAATTACTGATTGATGATTGATGATTGCTAAAGTTTTTACTTTTTGTCCTTTAACATTAAAGATTTCAATTTGAAGATTTTCATAATCTTCAGTTTTGATTTCGAAAGTAATGGATGGATTAAATGGATTCGGATAAGCATTGAATGTAATTCCATTAACTGCTGGAATTTCTTCCTCGTTAGCAATATTAGGGTCAGCTTCCTCCAGGTCAGGATTACCGGCATAAACATAGACTTTGCCACACCAGCAGTCATTCATGCCCGAAGCATAATGACCTGTTCCTCCAACAGCAATATCTGCATAATTATCATTATTAAAATCTCCTATAGCTACTGACCATCCTAAACCAACATGATGCTCACCTTCAATGTGATAATCAATCGTGCCATTCTGACAACCAAGATAAATATAAGCATCTCCATCAACATACATACTTGGTATTCCAGCTACAAAATCATCTTTTCCGTCTGCATTCAAGTCACCGAAATCATTGTTTCTACTTGGTAACCAATCATAGAACTCTAAATGCATTTGTTGGGTAATTGATGTATTTGAACCAAACCAGATATCAGCTCCATAATAATCTGTACCTGCATTGAAATCATCTATCCCGTCTCCATTCCAGTCTCCAATCGCTATTCCTCCAGTTGTATTATAATATGGATAAGGAATCATATCTGTTAAAATCATATCCGGTATGGAATCGTTTACAGTGTTACCAAAATAAAGCAGTTTTTGTACATTTCCACTATCATAATTACCTAAGATAAAATCATCGAACCCATCATTATTCGCATCTCCTATACCACTAATTCGAGTATTATTAATACCAAGCTGACAAAAATAGTGAAGTTCATATTCATTACCGTAAATCAAGTATACCCAATCTTCATTAGTTGTTGTATTTCTTGAAATAACAAATCCCGTATCATCGAACCCGTCACCATTAATATCACCCAGCCATTTCAGGTCTGGGGTATTATCAGCATTAAAATCGCTTCCGAGAAACTCGTAAGTATAATCAGGTATCGAATCCATGACATCATTTCCCAATAAAATATTAGCGAAGTAATGAGAAACGTCATCATAATAGTAGGAAAAATATCCAAGGTCTTCATGACCATCACCATTAATATCACCAAGATTTTCAAGATGGTTACCCAAGTTTTTTAAACTATCATAACCAGTAATAGTAAAATCAACCGAATTGGCGAAACCTTCTTCCTTTCCAAAATAGAAATAAATTTTTCCCCAGGGATTTGCCTGAGCAGGCCAACCCGGATATTCAGGATCCCATTTGTGTGCACCAACTACAAGGTCATCGATGCCATCACCGTTAAAATCCAGGCTTGCTGCCTGAAAACCGAATTTTGAACGAGGGTGTTCACCGGTGAGTTCGGCTATAAGTTCCATGTAGTTTTCTGCTTGCGTGAAAGTAAAAAGCAAAAAAGATAAAATGAAAAAAAATATTCGTTTCGCTTTCATAAGCTCCTCCATTTCAGGTTTGTCGTATCTGAAAGGAGAAAGAAAAAATAATCAAATAATAGTCAAATTATTTTTTTTGTCTAAACTGGTTTAGTAATATCATTTTAGCAAAATATTTTAGTTCAATCTTCAAGATTGATCCTGCAAAACATGGAAATCCATTGAACTGATATTATTTCAGATTCCCACTTTCGTGGGAATGACACTAACGTTTTCGTGGGAATGACTACTAACGCTTTAGTGGGAATGACAGTCTGGTTAAATTGAAAAATGATTATTTACATTTTAGAATTTAATAACTCTTCACAGAAAAATTATTTCCGCAGATTTTCCATTCATCCAAATCATAATAAAAGCATGAAATATCACCATTATCATCAGGTTCATTAAAAATATCAAATTCTTCTCCTGAACTTAACTTCATAACAAATTCTGCTGTAGCGAAATTGTCATTAATACTGATTTCAATTTCATAAAATTCAATCTCATTATATTCCAATAACCGAATTTCCCAGATAACATACTCATCAGCAAAATTATTTTCATTATGCAGAAAATTTGGATGATAATGATTCATAATCTCTTCAATGAAACCAAAGTTGAAATCAGTTTCGATATCTTCCAAAATAGAGGTAATCAAATATTCATCAACATTTTTCGGAGAAGTGTTTTCCGAACATGAAATACACAAAATAATCAAAACAGAAAGAAGGATATTCTTCATTTATCGCTCTAAAATTAAAACATTTTCAATATGATAGGTTTGCGGAAACATATCAAAAGGCTGCATAATTTTTATGTGAAAACCTATTTCCAGAAACTTCTCTACATCGCGATTTTGAGTTGCCGGATTGCAACTGATATAAATAATTTTCTTTATTGTTCGAGGAAGAGAAAAAATGATTTTTTCATCGAGTCCTTTCCTGGGAGGATCAAAAATAATTGTATCAATATTTCGTTTAATAATCTCAGGAAGGACGTTTTCTACATTTCCTTTTAAGAATTCACAATTTGCAATATTATTCATTTCAGCATTCTTATTTGCATCATTTATTGCATTTGCATTATTTTCGATGCCAATAACCTGTTTCGCTTTTTCAGAAATAAAGATACCAATTGTTCCAACTCCGCAAAAAGCATCAATTGCATTTGTACCAGGTTCAAGATTATCTCTCACAAAACTATACATTTTTCCCGAAACAATAGAGTTGATTTGAAAAAACGATTTATAATTCAACTTGAATCTAAAATCACCAATCTTATCATAAAGAAAATCCCGACCAAAAAGTAGTTTTTCATCCTCTCCTAAAATTGTGTTAGTTTGTTTGGGATTGATATTCTGAACAATCCCCACAATGTTTGGATACTTTTCCAGAAGCATTCTAACTAATTGTTTTGAGAAAGGTATTTTCCTGGTTTTCGTTATATAAATTATCAGCAGTTCATTTGTTGTTTTCGAAAATCTGATTCCCAGATGTCTGGCAGTTCCATTTCCTGTTTTTTCATTATAGATGCTGGTTTTGGAAGCAACCAGATATTTTTGAAAATCTGAAATGAGCTTATCAAATATTTGAGGATGTATCTCGCATTTCTTATGAAAAATTACTTTATGCGATTTTCTGGCAAACATCCCAATAACCGGTTTTCCATTTATTTGAGTAATTGGAAAATAGCTTTTATTTCGATATAATTTCTCTTCATTTGAACCAATTATTCGATTAATTTTTTCAATCTGCAATTTGTAATAAATCTCTTCAATTATCTGTTGTTTATATTCGAGTTGTTTCTTGTAAGCAATATTTAGCCAATCACAACCACCGCAAATCCCAAAAACTTCACATTCAGGTTTTATCCGATTTTCAGACTCATCTTTAATCTTTCTTATTGTTCCAAATGAAACGTCTTTTTTTGTACGAGTGATCTCAATATCGAGCAAATCTTCCGGAACTGAATATGGCACAAAAAATGGGATGGAATTTTTGAATCCCAACCCATAACCTTTATAAACCAATTTTTCGATTTTGAGGTCTTTAACGATTTTTCCCATTAGATTTTGTTTTTCATGTACAGATACTTGAGTTTCCAAACTACGAAAATCGCTTCACGCACGATTTTTTTAGACATTTTAGATTGTCCGCTTCTGCGGTCTGTAAATACAATAGGAATTTCCTTAATCTTAAATTTTTTTATCCAGGTTCGGAAATTCATCTCAATTTGAAATGAATAACCATCTGAAAGGATTTCGTCTAAATTGATATTTTCCAGAACTTCTCTGCGGAAACATTTGAAACCGCTGGTTGGATCATTAATTGGCATTCCGGTTATGAAATGAACATATCTGGCAGCCATAAAACTCAGGAACAATCTTCGTAAAGGCCAGTTCACAACATTAATTCCTTTAATGTATCTTGAGCCAATTATCAAATCATTTTCCTGGATTTCCTTCAGCATTATAGGAATCATCTCCGGATCATGCGAGAAATCTGCATCCATTTCAAAAATGAAATCATAACTTTTCTTCAAAGCAAATTTAAAACCTTCAACATATGCAGAACCGAGTCCCATCTTCTTTTCACGAGTAATAAGATGAATTTTGGGGGTTTTCATCTCTTCCACGATTTTCGATGTTCCATCCGGTGAGTTATCATCTACAATCAGAACTTCAATATCCGGGTTTTGGGCAAGAACAGCTTTGATTATAGCAGAAATATTATATGCTTCATTGTATGTAGGAATTATAATTAATGCTTTCATTTCTTATCTCTATTATTTTTTAGAAGTTGAGTTTCCGGAACTTTTCCAAAATTTTTCGCAGGATTTCCCAACCAGACCTCTTCTTTAGAAACATTTTTTGTCAACACACTTCCACCTGCAACCATCCCATCTTCATGGATAATTTTTCCTGGTAGAATCGTTGCATTTACTCCAATCCTACCTCCATTTTTTATGGTAACACCTTTAAAGTGTTTGAATCGTTCTTGATCACGTCCCATGAAATTATCATTACTTGTAGCCACTGCAGGTGCGATAAAACAATAATCTCCAATTTCCGAATACGCAGTAATATAAGAATTTGTTTCAAATTTATTCCTGCTGCCGATTTTGATGAAATTCTCGATTGCCACTCCCCTGCCAATAATATTGAAATCACCGATTTCTACATTCTCGCGGATTGTTGCCAAATCAGCCACCAGATTTTTATTACCCAATTTACAATGAGCATAAATCGTTACATTTGCACCGATCAAACATTCATCACCGATTTCTGCAGGAATAAGTTGTTCTTCAGCTTTAAAGATGCTTCTGGGAGAAATCATCGGTTTTTTCCCGATTATCGTATTATCATCAATTCGTACATTATCGCCAATTTTTGTTCCTTCATAAATGATAATATTATGACCGATAATACATCCCTCTCCAATCGAAACATCATCCAGAATTACACAGTTGAAACCAATCTTTGTATCTATTCCAATTTCAGCAGATTCCGAAATATGTTGATTCATCAAAACCTCCCATAAATTACAAATGCACTTTTTCTTATTATAAACTCTGAGTAAAGATTTTTTTTAGGATAATTTGTTAAGAGTCATTGATTCCCACACCTAAAGTTGTGGATTATTGATTAGAAAGTTGAAAAAACAAGATAGATAGAATTAAATAAAAAAAATGAAGTGAGAAATGTTAGTAATTTGATTAAATAGTTTTTATCTTTTAGAAACTTGATTATCGCACCTTTTATCTTGACATAAAACTTGAATAAAACCTTTATTAATTCATTATTTATTAGAATAGGAAAGCAAATGAAAAAAAGAATATATTCTCTCTTTATTTTTATTGCATTTTGTGTATTATCTGATGATGCAAATTGCTTGGATCTAAGCTGGAACACTCCTCAGGTAACATCAAAGAATGCAGCATCAAATTTGGGAAAGAATCTTGATGAATCGAAACTTCTCGTAAATAGAACTCACGAAATCTTAATTAATGAATCTGAATTAGATTTTGCTCTATTACCATTGACTAATTTAAAAAAAACGATTAAAAAGTTTCTTTTTGATGAAGATGATGAATCTAAGTTCTTAGATTATCAAACACCAGATAAAATAGAAAGGTCCCCTCTTTCATCTTGGATGCATCCATCCAATGTTCCGTTAAAATCTTTGCTTCAAATCAGTTTACTTACCGGCTGTGATTTTGTAGCAAAAAATAACGAAAAATATTGTTTCGTGTATTATGGAACTAAACTCTCAGGATATATAAGCCAAAGATTATTTTTTTATAGTTATTGGTGGGCTGGACACTTCGGAGGTGATATGGACTATGCCAGAACCTCCAAACTCATCGATAGTTGGACTCAAGCTTCTGATGATGAGGATAAAATACATCTTGATAATATTACAGGTAAAATAACCTATATTGGACGTGGAAATTTCTGGTCGATTTCTATAGGTCGTGGAAAATATGAAATTGGCAGCAATATCGGTGGAAGTGTCATTTTAAGCGACAACTGCAATGATTACGGATATTTTAGTAGTAAACTGAATTTCAACAAACTCTCTATTTCAATTATGCATGCAAATTTAATCCCAGACAGTACAATTACAAAAGGTACTAAGGATTTGCCCGATAAATATTTGGTTATTCATAAGATCGATTGGAAACCAAATTCTAAATATCATTTGTTTTGGGGTGAACATGTAATTTATGGAAACAGAAATATCGAACCAGGTTATCTTTTACCTCAAACGCTTATGAGAGCAGTTGAACATAATCTTCACGATCGAGACAATGTTTTAATCTTTATTGGATTGAATTATAAACCAGTTCCAAAAAATATTGTTTATTTTAATTTTATGATAGATGAACTAAAAAAAAGCGAAATACTTGGTGACTGGTGGGGAAATAAATATGCTTTTCAAATAGGTAATGCTTATACATTCGCTGGGGATAAAGAAACAATATTAACTCTTGAATTTACTGCAGTACGCCCCTGGATGTATACACACAACGTGATGTACAATAAATTTTCTCATGATGACATTAGTCTTGGATTTCCCCAAGGCAGCAATCTTATTCAATATGCTCTTGAGTTCAATTGCATGTTAAAAAAAAGACTGAATTTTAATATTCATGGTTCTTACACAAGGCAGGGTAGCATTGGAAATGCTTTTTATATAAATTACGATGATCGCCCATCAGACACAGCTAAATGGTTAGAGGGTGATATTTCAAACAGGTTTCAGGTTTCTCCTGTTTTTACTTGGCAACCATTATCTCATCACAAACTCAAGATAGGAATGAATATTTCCCAAACCGATAATGACAATTCTGAAGAAGAATTCATGATTAGTTATCAAGCAATTTATTAAAAATATGAATCCAATTATTATCATTTTCTCTTTTTTTTTTCTAGTTTTAGGATGTGGAATCTTTAGAAATTGGAAAGTTAAAAAGTCAAAAGAATTTTCTTACTCAATTTTAATTGCATGTAGAAACGAAGAAAGAAATCTACCAAATCTTTTCGCATCATTAAAAAAAATAATTTATCCAAAAGACAAATTTGAGATCATTATAGTTGATGATGCCTCTAATGATAATTCTCTGTTTTTGATGGATGAGTTCTGTAACAAAATCAAGAATGCAAAACGTTTCCATTTGGAGAAAAAAGATACTGAATATAAAGGGAAAAAAGCCGCTTTGAAAAAAGCTGTAGAAAACGCAAAATACGAAATCTTTATTTTCACAGATGCTGATTGCACTATCCAACCAGAATGGTTAAAAAGTTACAATAATTATTTTTCTGATAAAACTGGAATGGTCGTAGGAAATTATTTCGAGATGAATCATAATCCTTTTTGGAAGTTTTCAAATCAAATGTCCTCTACGATATATGCTTCCACGATTGGATTGGGAATTCCTTTCAGTGCTGCTGGAGGTAATCTAGCTGTTAAAAAAGCAGCTTTCCTGGAAGTTGATGGATATGAGAAGATAAAATATATTGAAGCTGGTGATGATAAACTTCTTCTAAAATTAATAAGTAGAACTCGCTGGCAAATCGCATACAATCCTGAAATGCAAATTCATACAATAAATAACAAGATGGAATTTCATGAACAGCAGAAACGAAAATATGGTAAATTTGGAATGTCATCACTTTTATTTAAGCTCTTTTCCATCTTGATCTTCTTATTTTATATATATCTCCCTATTAATCTCATTTTTTTCTTTGATTGGAAAAAACCAATAATTTATCTATCATGTATTTTATTTCTCTGGATATCCAGCCTTGTCAAACATAAATACAAGTTCAAATTAATACACCTTCTGTTTCTTATCGTCTATCCATACTTTTTAATATATTTTTCCCTACTTGGAACTTTCGGAAAATGGAAGTGGAAATCTAACTGATCAATTCAGAAACTTTTTTAATAAAATAACCCCTTTTCAATAATTCCGGAATCAATATTTCAACAGCTTTTACTGTATTAGACCTATCCCCACCGCCGTCATGAAGCACAATTATGGAACCGGGTTTCATTTTTTTTAGAACTTTTTTCGCAATATTTTCAGATGAAGTATATTTGAAATCTTTTGGACTATTGTCCCACAAGACGATCTTTTTTTGCAACTTCCAGAAAACCATTATGGAAATAGCATCAATTCTGCCATAAGGAGGACGGAAGAGAATTTCACCTTGAATACCAAAACTTTTTAATATCTCGTCTGTTTTTTCAATTTCGCTTTTCACATAATTCATTGTTTTTAGTATTAAACTTCTATGTGAATAAGAATGATTTCCGAGTTCTTGCCCGTTATAAATAAGCTTTCTTACTATTTCAGGATATTCCTGAGCTTTTTTTCCTGTGATGAAGAAGGTGGCTTTGACATTATGTTTCCTTAATATTTTTAAAATAGGAATTGTATATTCGGGATCAGGACCGTCATCAAAAGTAAGTGCAATATTTTTTTCTTTCCTGTCCCCACATCGGAAAATCATCCTTGACATCTGTTTGACAACCTCCATAATAAAAAAAATTCTAATTTATTGACTAATAAAATATGATATTTCAATTTCGTTTTATTTAAAAAAGAAAAGATGATATGTGGTCAAGATTTTTTTAGGTATTAAGGATATTATGCAGAGATTATTAAGAAATCGGATTTTATTCATTATAAAAATTTTTATAACAACTATTATCCTTTTCATTATTTTTCGGAAAATAGATTTTACTAAAGTTTTTCAAAATTACTACAGAATAGACCTGTTAACGATATTTATAATCATCGTAACTGCTTTACTAAAATTATACTTACAATATATTAATTGGGGAAAATATTTACAACTAAATCCTGATTATAAACCGCAGAAAAATGAAATATTAAGAACACTTTTTATCGGTGATGCTCTCAGATTTCTTATTCCTGGAGGATATGGTGTTTTCGGGAAGATGTTTTTTATAAATAACGAAAAGAAGGCATCTTTCTTATCAATAGGAATTGAAAAATTTCTACAAATTTGGACATCATTATTATTTGCATCTTTCGCTGCGATTTTCTATTTCCACACTCTTAAATTGATAATTAAAATTTTTGTTTTTTGTTTAATACTTATCTCTCCTTTCATTATTAATTTCTTTTCTCATCTGATAAAAAGAAAAAAAGTTAAAATATTTATTAATGAGTATATAAAAATTATTCCAAATATAGTTTTTCGTCAGATAGCGTTTATGTTTCTTACGCTTATTCAGTATTTCGTACTAATTTTATGTTTCAAAAATATTATGTTTTTTCACATAATAATTTCTGTTCCTCTAATTCTTTCTGCCAACATAATCCCGATTACATATGCAGGTTTGGGATTAAGAGAAACATTTGCAGTCGAGATTTTATCAAAATATAATATTTCAGGAGAGATTGCTGTTTTTTGCTCTTTAATGATATTTTTGATTAACACATTCCTACCAGCTTTGGTTGGAGTTTATTTCATATTAAGAAGTAGGCATATTAGAAAATCAAGTTGAGTAAAGTAAAATTATAGGTTATTTTTATTTACCAAACTCAGAGCTAAATTTATAAAATAATTAGTTCTATTAATTCGATAGAATGGAACAAGTTGCCCACCAAATCCTCTAAAAAAGCGTTCAATGTTTGGAATCATTGAGCCATCAAAATCAAATTCTTTTAAATCCAATTTCTTTGCGTGTTTTATACATTCCCAAAGTGTGGAAGCTCCTGCACCATGATGTTTATTGTTTGAATCGTAACCACCAATCACATAATAAGCTGTTTTTTTATCATGGATACAAAATGAAACTGAAATTGGTTTTTCTTTATAACTAGCAATAAAATAAAAGCTATTAATATCAGAAGAAAATTCGAATACTATTTTTTCTAAACTTTTTATATCTATGGTTTTATTTTGCCTTGTTAACGATTTCATTATAAGTTCCATAAGAGTATTTTTATCTGAACCTTTAAATATTTTTACTCCATCATTGTTTGCTTTTCTGATATCATTACGTCTTTCGGGAGAAAAATTCTCCCATATTTTTTCCTTATTTAATCTCAAATTTATAGCGTATGTATATCTAATATATACTTTTAACTTTGCCCATATAAATGGTTGTACATCAATTAATGTTCTATCTAATGAAAAGAATAAGAGTATTGCGTTTAATTTCTTTATGAATTTTGCAAGGTTCTTAGATACTTTTTTTTGGAAATTTAGAATTTTAAAATCAGTAGAAGATTTATTAATTAAGAAAGGACCGATAAAGGGTGTAAAAGGGGGATTATTGTAATATCTTATAAAAAACTTATTATTTTCAAACAGATGAAAACCACCAAAAAGTCTATTATCCTCATCGAAGTAACCAAATATTTTAATTCTACCTTTAAATAAATTTAGCCATCTGAGAGTATTAAAAACCGTTCCGTATTTTTCTGCTAAATTATTATAAATACCCATTTCTGAATCAGTAATTTCTTTTATGTACAATTTCACTCCCGGTTATATTAGACTTGTTTAATCCTCAATTTTACACTTTCCCCGCAATTTCTGCATATTGGAATCTCTTTTCGATTAGATAATATTTTGTTTCGAATTTTTTGAATAGAATCATTTTTCCAAATTTCGGCTAATGGTTTATCTTTGATGTTTCCGATTTTATATTCCACATCTTTATCAAAACAGCAGATAGCCACTTCTCCATCCCAGTTCACAACAGCATTCGTCCAGATTCGTCTACACCTGTTTTTAATCCCGAATTTAAGTTCAAAATCATCTCCTTTTATTTTATATCTTCGATACTTAGGATTTTCTGGTAGGAAATGATGGATGTCATCTTTGGAATAGATCTGAACTGTTTTAAACTCAAGATTTTCAACCCCGAGTTCATTTGCTAATCTCTTTATACTTTCGATCTCATGTTCATTATGTTTCATTACTATAAATTGCCACCTGATAAGTGGATGCTTTACATTTAGTTTGTTTTTGATTTCTACAAGCTTCCTTACATTCTCAAGAACTTTGTTCAATTCTCCATTAACACGATATTTATTATAAGTTGCCTGTGTCGATCCATCCAATGAAACAATAATTGAATCCAATCCAGACTTTACAGTCTCTTCAACATTAATATCAATATTGGCATTAGTGGAAACTAATGTAAATAATCCTTTATCAGATGCATATTTAACCATCTTCAAAAAATCCTTATTTAGATATGGTTCACCTTGATTCCAGAGAACAACCATAAACGATTTATTTTTAATTTCATCTATTATAATTTTAAAAGTTGAAAATTCCATATATCCTTTTGCTCGTTTCAAAGTTCCATTTCCTGATGGACACATCGGACATTTGAGATTGCAGATATTTGTCGGTTCAATCATCACAACTGGTGGAAATCCCCAATATATACTTTTTTTCAATAAAAGTGAGAGGTAATAGGAAAGATATACTTTTATTGAATTAACAACTCTCTTAAATCTGAAACTTTTCTTCAAGAACCTAACATTTATATTATACATATGCATAATCCTAATTTAATAATAAAAATTACAAATATCCTCGATCAACAGATGTAAAAAAACCCGCAAAAAAATTGCGGGTTTTAAAAGCTAAACTTTTTTACTTTTTTTAGAAAGTATAACCGATCTGCATTATAAGAGTATCATCAACATCTTCAACAGAATCCATGTTATACTCTAATTTGAAATATGCATTCTGATAAGTTGTAAAATTAATTCCTACAAGAATATTGTTTTCACCCATTGCTTCACCATCTGCATCTCTTTTTGTGGCATATGCAACATACGGTTTAAATACACCATCTAAGATGCCAATGTCAGGATTGTTAGCTCCACCAATATGTGGAAATTCGAAGCCCGGTAAATAATGAGCTATAACATAAAAATCCATATCTGCAGTATCATCATTCATATCATCAGTATTTGTTACTTGTCCAGCTAAATTGATAACACAAGCTATTGGATATTCAAAATCAACTTCGTAATGTGTTTTCTTTGTATCTGCATTTGGACGATTTTCAAGTCTTAAAGCAGCTCCCAGCTTTGCTCCAGCTAAATTATAAGTAAGCCGAATTCCGTCATCTTCAGAGCCATTCACAAATTTCGAAAGATATACTGTCCAACCTAAGTTACCGATATTATTATTGAGTTTAAACATCCAATCCGAACCGGTTGTAGGTAACTGAGCAATATTGATGTTTTTAGATCCTTTGCCAGTATAAATCCTTCCAAAAGCATAACTATCGTAACCAATTGTAAGATAAGCATAACCATATAAATCGAATTTCTTCATAGCGGCTAGGATTTTAACATTAATAACGTTACTCTGAGAACCAAAAACGTCATATATCCCAAGTTCAAATCCATAATCTGGGGCATACCAACACAATCGAACCTGATCTAATGCGAAACCTGCATCATTCTCGTTATCCTCATCCATTCCAGGACCATCATCAAATAAATTATATCCTAAAATGTAGTAATCCATCATAACTTCATGTGCAAAAGCTGATGAGACGAGTAAAATTCCAAGAAATAATAACAAAATAATTTTTTTCATTTCTTTCTCCCTTTTTTTTAATTATTGTTTAAAATCTTTAATAACGACATTAACGATTACATTCTATTTTAAAACCATATCCTAAAAACCAATTTCAAAAAATAATGTCAACAAAATTTATGTTTTATCAAATTTATAACACAAAATTGATTGAGTTCTCTTCATAGTTTCAAAATAATTTTCTATTTCACTTTTTAAATTTATCTTAATTTATTACTGTAACTAAAACAAACATAACTTCTTTTAATATAAATGATTATCGACTAATTAACTAAAAGACATATATTAAAACATCAGTAATATTTCATTTGTTTCATAAGACTCAATGTGACAAAATGACACAATTTAATTTTTTTTATTTTTTTTTTAAAAAAACTATTCTTGTCGAACAATCGGAATAAAAA
>CAYWPW010000005.1:0-18467 GCA_964460095.1 uncultured Candidatus Cloacimonadota bacterium | reverse complement strand
GGAATTTAAGTCTGCGCTCTTCCGATTCTGAACCTGTCAATTGCTCTATTTCATCTACAAATGCATCAACCCGCCATAAAATTTGTTGAGGTTGGATTGATGGTCCATCATATTCCACTTCGTAAGCAGAACCGGCATTTGGCTGTCCGATCGGTTTATATTGCCAGATTATATCATAATTTTCATCAAATAAAAGTAAGCGGTATATTGAAACATTCTGATCATCCCACCATTTGAAATATAAACTATCCGAAGGCATTATTTCGTGATTATCAGGTGGTTCAATTAATACTGGTTTATTGAGAAGACTATAACAAACAGTATCTGAAATGGAAAAATTCCCGGAAGTATCAAACATCTTCATAAAGTAAAACCAATCTTTCCCAATCAAAGAACCATATTTATCAATATATTCATCTTGGTGAGGAAAGGAAATTGAATCTATTTTTGTGACTACGTTATCCTGCAAACTGAAACGAAAGATTTGAGCAAAATCAAGGTCATTATCAAGAGGATGATCCCATTGAATTCTGATCCAATCACCTTCCGGCAGGGCATCGATTCCATTCATTTCATTGCCATAGATGTTGTAAAAATTGAGTGTATCGCTTCCGAAAATATCACCGGTATCACCCAGATGTGGGATCATATGTGGTTCATCCGGTGGAGTTGTATCTGTACCGAGAGAATCTTCACCTGCACAAGCCCAAATAAAAAGAAGTATTAGTCCTGATAATAAAATATTTTTTAACATTATTGCTCCCTTAGAAATCAACTCGCAATCCTACTCGGTTTGTGTTTCCCAGGTTGTTTGTAACAAAGGCATAATCCAGGTTGAAGTCGTAGAGTTTCAAGCTCAAACCTGTTGAGAAATTGTCTTCGTAATATCCAAGTCGAAATCCTAATAACGTTTTATAAAGAAATTCGAAACCATAATGATGAGTTTTATCATAAACGTAATCTACATCATGAGATAAGATAAATGAAGAATTTAAAAACTCAAGCGGTTGAAAAAGTGCCAATCCAAATTTTGTATTAAATAAAACTTCATCTTCATGTTTGGATTCAGTGTCCCAGGTAATGGTTGTTCCTCCTACATTTTGGAAATTCAATCCGTAGGACAGTTTTCCCAACCAATCGAGGTCGAGCAGGATAGAAAGATCGGTTTTTGAAATCATAGCAAAGTCAAATCCGGTTCCGGTTCCGATGTTATCTAAGAGTTTCCTTTTAATATATTTGATGTTTCCACCAAAATAGAAATCAAAGGGGACCTCAAAGAAAAGCCAGCCCAAATTCAAATCATAATGAACATGCTTGGCAAAAGCGAATTGCACCAGGTCATCAGTGCTTTTAAATTCTCCATCCGGAATGCCTGTGAGTTGCAATGCGGGATTTAATGCACGTTGATCTACAGTTGTTCCAACCAGGTAATCTTCCTTGAAAATCGGAATATCATCGATGGTCAGGCGCGTCCAATTGATGCCGATAGTAACTTCATTTGGCAGCGGTTGGCACACGAAAAGGTTATCATATGAAGCCAATCCTTCATAAAGAAAAGCTCTCATAATACCGAACTCGGTTTTTCTTATTTGAGCGATTCCAGCAGCATTCCAATATATTGCAGAACCATCATTGGCGATTGCTGAAAAAGCTCCTCCCAATCCCAGAGAACGAACTCCGGAACCAATTGCCAGGAAGTCTCCAGCATATCGTCCGGCAAATAAACTTATCGAAATAATTAAAAATAAAATTAGAATTAAAAGCTTCTTATTCATAAAAAATCCTCTATTTCAAAATAGCCATTTTCTTTGTTTGCTCGATTTTTTTATTACCTTTGATAGCAGTAATCCTATAAAAATATACACCATTTGCCAGGTAATAACCATCTTTATCACGGCAATCCCAACCTAAAACCCCACGCGGAAATTCATGATAACCAACACCTGTTTCAAGGTTTTTGAAGGTTTTTACGAGTCTTCCACTCACAGTATAAATTTTGATATAAACTTTGTCTGCATCGTCTGTGAGAACATATGTGAAGCGGGTGCGACCAATATTATCGGAGTGGATTGTACGAGATTTTACCGGATTTGGATAATTTCCGATATTGATAATATCGAATTTTGTGCTGACAATAAACTGAATAACCAATTCTTCATAATTCCCGTTCACGTCAGTGCATTCAAGAATTAAAGTGTGATCTCCTTTTTCCAGATTATCGAGTTGATATTTGATGGGGATTTTTGTAAGATGTCCGATCAGATAAGAAGTTGTATAATCATTTTTATCTATCAGGTTTCCATTGAGAAAGAGAGAAATTTCATGATTGAAAACATCAATTCCATTAGCATCGGAAATTAAAAATGAGATAATTCCATTTTTGGAAATATATCCGCCGTGAGTGAATTCCTGACCTTCAACGTCAGCTTCGATTGAAGGAGGTTTTTTATCATTATTTTGGAAGATCGAAAAAATTCCAATTCGATCAATATCGAAAGTAACAAAATCGTTTTCCTGATTTGTTGTACCACCTTCGATTATCCATTTCTGAAAATCTTCTTCCCAGCGATACACAAAAAAGTTGTTTTCATTTTCCAGATTTTGAGTTAGAGAATCTGTAGAACTGTAGAAGAATTTCAAGGTGACTTTCTGTCCATTTGGAAAATGACCGAGCGTATCTGCAAGTAATGATTGATTCAATGTTCCGATCTCATATGCTTGAGAATAAGAACGGTATAAATGAGATGATGAACCGTTTTCAAGCATAATTTTCTGAATGTCAGGCTGATTTATCGGCTCTTTAGTTCCAAGATTGTTAATATAGAAAATTGTGGATTCCGAAAGCAGATTTGCCGGAAATTCACATTGAAGATTGTAATCCAAACTGAAAGCAGTTGTATCGGAAATCCCTGCTTCAAACATATTGATAATAAATTCTTCTGATGTGATAAAGTTATTATAATATCTGATTTCATTAAATGATTCTTCATTTTCGTTTACTACAGCACGGAATCGAATTTCACCGTTAAACAATGGAATGGCAATACTTTCCCATCTTGCTTCAAGAGTAGCTAAAGAATCGATTATAAGCGAATCTATAAGAATCTGAGCAGCAGAGATATCATATAATTTGAGATAACAGGAGGCAGCAGTGATCGAACCGATATTTTTGATTTTAATGTTAACAACAGGTTGGTTTTCATTTTCTCCAAGCTCGATTAATTCCAAATCCAAATCCGGTCCCAATACATCATATGAATAAGTTCGGCTTTCAGTAGAATTTTGCAGCGAGTCGATGATAATGAAATGAAATTTTACTTTAGTTCCTGCAGAGAAAGGTTGGATGGGATTCTGCAAAACGTATTTATTGTTTTCAGTATTTATCATCACAATTTCATAATTATTATTTTCAATATAACATTTCACACTATTGATATCATTTTCATCGAAGAAATCAGCACTCACAAAAACCGAATCGGATTCTAAAGGAGATTCAGGTTGGATTTCAAGATTCACAACAGCAGATTTTCCCACTGTAATATTTGTCATCCCGATGATTTCTTTATCATCTCCAAAGGCAAATACTTTCACAAACCTGCTGTAAATGGAATCCGGATTTTCTGGAACTATAAAAGCAAAAGATGTAAGAGTATCATTTATTACAGGAATTTCAAAGGGATAATATTCTGTAAAAGGAAGCTGAACATCATCCTCATCAAATATCAGGAATTTTCCTTTGGTTATATCTGAACCAACACCAGATTTGAAGACCAATGTATCACCTTCAATGACATTATATTTATTTGATATTACCTGCCGTTTTTCTGTTGGAATAATAAGTTCTATCATCGGGTCGCCAAGAAGTACACAACCTTGAATCAAAGCGGTTCCAACTCCACCATTGCCATAAATACCGAAAAACCTTGCTTTAGTAAAATCAACTATTTCACCGATTGTTTTCACATTTTCATTAAAAATAGCTTCTGCTAAGAAATTACCGAAAATTTCATCAGCATCTTTATAGCCGTAACCAGTAAAGCCGACATGACCAATTGCACCTTTCTCCGGAACCAGAATTAATTCTTCACCAATACATGAACTTTGAGGGTAATTATAAGCTGAACCGTAACATGACATACTGCTCACAAAGGGATAGTTATCATTATTGAAAGTGGCAATATCTGCTTGATTCAGAAGATTATAATCTGCCCAAACCCGACCGCCGCCATGACCCAGGAATTCCAGGAAAATAGTGCCGTCATTAATGTTTTGGATTAAGGAAGTAGTATTGCCGGCATAAGAGTTGGGAAGATCATTTGTGTTGCAGTAAACTCGATTAACTTTGAATTCAGGCGGGATATATTTTTCAATGATATTTTCGCATTGCTTGGCAAAAAAAGTTCCTTCACTTGGGTTTCCACCTGCTGCAAAAGTCATATTACTGTGCCACAGATCATCGAAATTAGGATTTTCCAGATAATGTAATGATTTGCTTGCAATATCATAAATTTGTTCAAATTCCCAAACATTGATACG
This sequence comes from uncultured Candidatus Cloacimonadota bacterium, assembly GCA_964460095.1. Taxonomy (GTDB): domain Bacteria; phylum Cloacimonadota; class Cloacimonadia; order Cloacimonadales; family TCS61; genus JABMPU01. The sequence continues at coordinate 13,931 of CAYWPW010000005.1, read as the reverse complement.
AGAGATGCTCAAATCCGCTACAATATCATCTCCAACAATACATGCAAACCAGTTATCACTAGTTATTGCACCTCTGTCTGCTGCCCATACATTCCTGAAAGGAATTAAATTAAATGACTTCTTAAAATCTTTGAAATAAGTATTATAATCTCTTTCATCAGTAATTCCGTCTCCGAGAAGTAAAACATGCGAGGGAGAATTCCCAGACCAATTATTATAAGCAAAAGAAATGAAATCTTTGATAGTTTCAGCAGAGCGGATTCCAAAATTGAATTCATCAAAAATGTCCTGTAAACTGATTATCTCAACCATGTATCCTTGATTTTCCCAGGTGCTTTTAAAAAGCTCCAGTCCATTCTCTTCTTCCTGCTGGTTTTCGATAAATTCTTGAGTTGTAATAACTATGTAATCAGCAGAATTAAAAGGATCTTTTAAATTAGATGGAATATTTGGTCGAATTTCTACAGGAAGTTTTTTATTATCTTCGGTGACTGTATAGTATTCGAGATTATCAAAGAGCACGCTATCCTGAAAAGTTAATTTATAAGGAGCTCCTCCGGATTGGGAAAAAGATTCTATTTGTAGGTTTTCCAGGATGCTTGAGCCAATTTTATACACAGAAATATTTTCATCGGAAAAATTATCGATCTCAAATTGATACAATCCAAAAGGTTCGTGTTGCCCATTATATTTATAATCCGGTCTGGTAAATTTGAATTCATTTTCATCAGTTTTGTATTCGCGCCAGTAAGTGATATCAAAATAGTCCAGCATGGAAAATTCCAATTCATCGATTCCCTCGATTCCGGGAAGACGAATGTAAAGCTGATTTTCACCGTGAGTTAAATAGCTATTTGGCAACTGGTCAGTATTTTCAAAAATGAATTCCGTCTGTCCCGACCAGATGGCATCATCGATTAAAGAGTTATTTATCCCAACTATTGCATAATGGTCATCAACAATTCCGTCAGTATCGGATAATCCCCAAACTGAAACTTTTGCTGAATATTTTCTAATCCCCGAATCTTGAGGATATTGCAGGTTAAAACTGGTTATATCAAGATTTGGAGCGGAAATTTTTTTCCAGAAATAAATATCCTCTTTATAAAAATTGCTGTTATAATAAAACTGAGCTCCGAGTTGCTCAAGAACATTTTGGTCTTCAAAATGGATGGTTTGCTGAAAAGAGATCGGAATCACAAAATCATCTTCATTTGTAACCTGCAAACCTCCATTCTCCACAGCCATCCTGCTGCCAAGCGTGTTTTTAAAGGTTAAGAGAAAAACATTTTCCGAGGAATAATCATCATAATAATCATTTTCACCATAATGTCTGTCTCCATAAAATTCAAAATAATCTCCGGGATCAAAAGAACCGTCAGCTTCACCCACAAAATGGATTGGAACCGCTCCGTCCTCATTGGAAAGTTCGAGGTATCGAGGATTAATTTCATCCCAGACAAATGCCATTTCATATTCAGGATGACGCTCAAAATATCCGGCAAGTGAGTCTGTGATGTATTCATAAGTTATTTTATAAATGCCTTCCTTATCAATAATCAGTTGAATTTGAGTTATTTCTTCTCCCTGCCTGGAAGGATAGCTTTTTGCTTTAGATTTTTCCTTTCTCCATTTTTGGGAATATTCATTATTCAGGAAGAATGTTTTTCCGGTATTATCAATGAAATTATTGCTGGTTTGCCAGTTTCTGGTGGAGGTTTTATTTCCTAAGATTTTCACCCTGAAAGTTATTTCTGTGGTTATAAGTAATTCATTTGTTTTTGCTTTAAACTGAAAAGCATTAACAAAAAAAGTGGTGAAATAACGATCTCCAATAAATGCTTTATTACCTTTTAAGAGCAGGTTTTCAGGAGAATAAGAATTTCTATTATATGCTTTTACATCTTCATAAAACTGATATTCAACTGAATTCTCTGTAGGAATTTGTTTATCAGATGGTATAACATTAATATTTTTTTTAATTCTTTGCTTTTTATCGATGATCTGTAAATCAATATCACCATCGATTGGCAGACCAACGGTTTCAACAAAATACGGAATTAAAGGTTTTCCTTCTTCAATGTAATATGCATTTGAATTGCATAATATTTTATGATAAATTTTATTATTTTGGCTAACAGTTTCAATTTTAAAATTTGGTAATTCAAATTTGATCAGTAATTCAGATTCATTCTGTTCTAAAACCTTAAAGCATTCAGCATGAATCAAAACAGAGAAAATTAAGATTAATCCTGTTAAAACAACTTTTCTCATTTATAACTCCAGTTTTTTCTCGTTCCCAAACTCCATCCTTTTTCTCGTTCCCAAACTCCGTTTGGGAATGCACTTTTCTAAAAAACTCTGTTTTGACATTATCATTGAAACGGAGTTTCCTGTTCAATTGTGTTCCCAAATAGAATTTGGGAACAAGCGGATTTATTACTCCAGATAAATATTAATTTGTACATTTTTGAAGATAGGAAATTTTGGCAAGAACTTAAATATTTTCCAATATAATTTTGAATATATTTAAAGCAGTTTTTTTTCTAACTTTTCCACGGTCACCGGTAAAAAGAAATTTGAAATTTTGAGTGTTCTCATTTATTTGAACTGCGATATGTACTGTACCAACAGGTTTATCTATTGTGCCACCAGATGGTCCTGCAATTCCGGTAACTGCTCCGGCAATATCTGTATTAAAAACTTTCTGAACACCTTGTGCCATTTCTGTCACACATTGTTTACTTACTGACCCATTTTTTTTTATGGTTTGAGGGTTTACATTTAACAGATTTATTTTTGCTTCATTTGAATAACTTACAACTCCTCCTGAAAAATACTCGGATGAACCCGGGAAAGATGTAATCATTTGTTGAATCATACCACCTGTACATGATTCGGCAAAACAAATTGTCCTTTTGTCTTTCAGTAATTTCTCGTGCAATTTTTTTGCATACTCATTTATTTTGTTGTCCAAATCCAAATCATCTTTCAAAGGTTTAGATTCCCATTTTTTCACATTTCCGTGTTGGATAATATGAGTTTCTTCTTCTTTGAAAGTTTTGGTTTTTTCTGGCTTCAAAGGTTTACTTTTCTTTACGATAATATGATGATCCTGATAGCGAACAACATCATCGGGAAAAACTTTTACTCTCTGGTTGATAGCTGTTTCTTTGTTAACTAAAACTTTTCCCTCTTTAATTACAGTTCTAATCTCGGCATAATCATCCAAAGCACTCGAAGCTTTCAGCAACTGAAACAAATAAATGAATTCACCTTCATCGAGCCAGAATTTCATATTTTTTCCTGATTAATAACTCTTTGCAAAAATTATACGTTTGTTACTTTTATTACCACAATAGATGCACTTGCCTTCTTCTTTGGTAGCATCCAGAGGAATACAGCGAATGGAAACTTTCAAATCGGTTTTTATCTGCTCTTCACAAGCTGGATTTTCACACCAATGGCTGAAAGCAAAGCCACCATGAATTTCAGGATTCTTTTTGTTTTTGGATGTAAAGAATTTGTAGAATTCAGCTTTATCATCAATTTTCACGATGTTCTCTTCTCTGAATTTTAAAGCTTTCTGATAAATATTATTTTGAATTTCATCGAGTATTGGAATTAGATTTCTGATAAATTCATCAACGTTTATACTTTCTTTTTCATTAGGATTTTTATCTCTTCTTCCCATAAACAATGAATTATGCTGAATATCTCGAGGTCCTATTTCCAAACGAATTGGAATTCCTTTTTTGATCCAATGCCAGACTTTTTCTCCACATGTCATGTCTCGGTCATCAAGCTCAATCCTGATCTTGCTTTCGAAATAACGTAAAGGTTTAATTTTGTTTCTTAATTTATCTATGAAATTCAGAACTTCTTTTTGTTGTTCGTCGTTTCGATAAATTGGTATTATTGCTATTTGAGCAGGAGCAATTTTGGGTGGAAGAACCAAGCCGTTATCATCTGCATGAGCCATAATCAAGGCACCAATTAAACGTGTGGAAACGCCCCAGGAAGTAGTCCATACAAATTTTTCTTTTCCTTCTTTATTTTGGAATTTGATGTTTGAAGCTTTAGCAAAATTCTGACCTAAAAAGTGGGATGTGCCGGCTTGTAGAGCTTTCTTGTCCTGCATCATTGCTTCAAAAGTATAAGTTGAAACAGCTCCGGGGAATTTTTCAGATTCTGTTTTCTTGCCTTTGATTACAGGAATTGCCAAAAATTCTTCTGCAAATTTCGCATAAATATCCAGAATCTTGAAAGTTTCCTCGATTGCTTCTTCTTTTGTTTCATGTGCTGTATGACCTTCCTGCCAGAGGAATTCCGTAGTCCTGAGAAATAAGCGGGTTCTCAATTCCCACCTAACTACATTTGCCCATTGATTGATCAGGAGCGGCAAGTCGCGATAAGAATTTATCCATTTACTGAAAGAAGCTCCGATAATGGTTTCGCTGGTTGGACGAATAATAAGTTCTTCTGTAAGTTTTCCAGCAGGTTTCAAACCGCCTGTACCGTCTTCTTCCAACCTGGAATGAGTGACAATTGCACATTCTTTGGCAAATCCTTCCACATGTTCAGCTTCGTTTTCAAAAAAGCTTTTAGGAATAAAAAGTGGAAAATAAGCATTTACGTGTCCGGTCTCTTTAAACATCTCATCCAGGTTTTTTCGGATATTTTCCCAGATTGTATATCCCCAGGGTTTAATGACCATACAACCACGAACATCGCTATTCTCTGCCATATCTGCAGCCTTGATAATCTGCTGATACCAGGCTGGGTAATTTTCTTCCCTTGTAGGATTTATCGCTGTTTTACCTTTTTTTGCCATATATATTTTTCTCCATTTTTTATAAAACAATATCTAAACTTTTTAATGCATTATCTTTGTCAAACCAAAAAGCAGAAAAAACCTTGAAAAGGTTTAAAAAGCTTCTGCCTGCAATACCTTTTCAAGGTGTGTAGAATAGTATTCTTGACATCTATCAAGATGATTTCGAAATAGGAATTGTAATTTGAAATTGAAGAAGGAATTGAATGGTTAATAGCAAGTATGATGTAATCGTTGTTGGGGCTGGACATGCCGGCATTGAAGCTGCTCTTGCTTCTGCCAGGATGGGAGCTAGAATCCTCATATTCGTTATTAAAATAGAAACTATTGGCAGGATGTCGTGCAACCCATCATTGGGAGGACCGGCAAAAGGTCATCTGGCCCGGGAGATAGATGCTTTGGGTGGTGAGCTGGCTCGCAGTGCAGATCTTACGGGAATTCAGTTCAGGATGTTAAATCGGAAAAAAGGTCCGGCTGTCTGGGCACCACGTTCTCAGAATGATAGAACAGAATATTCTTTGGTGATGCGGCAAGCTTTGGAATCGCAAACCAATCTGATTATCAAAGAATCGATGATTGACGAGATTTTACTCTCAAAAGATGGAAAAAAAGTAATCGGTGTAAAATCTCATCTGGAAGAAGAATATTTTGCGCGGAAAGTGATTCTGGCAAACGGAACGTTTCTGAAAGGAAAAATTCATGTGGGAAATGTCAGCTACAGTTCAGGTCGAGCGGGTGAATTGGCTTCAATCAAACTTTCCGATTCATTGATTAAAGCGGGTTTGAAACTTGCAAGATTCAAAACCGGAACCCCTCCTCGTGTTGACATTCGAACTATTGACCTGAAAAATCTGGATGAACAACCCGGAGATGAAAATCCGCAAGGTTTCTCGTTTTATCGAGATATTAAATTGAGAAATGATAGGAGTTGTTATCTTACTTTCACAAATCCAAAAACGCATCAAATCATAAAAGACAATCTTGATAAATCTGCTCTTTACGGGGGATTCATCAGCGGTGTCGGACCGAGATACTGTCCTTCGATTGAAGACAAGGTAGTAAAATTCAGTACAAAAGAGCGTCATCAGGTTTTCATTGAACCGGAAGGAATAAACACTTTTGAGGCTTATGTGAATGGCATTTCAAACAGCCTTCCACCGGATATTCAAAGAAAAATGGTTCATTCCATCACAGGTCTGGAAAATGCTAAAATTATGCGTTATGGTTACGCAATCGAATATGATTACATAATTCCAGATGAAATAAAACCGACAATGGAAAGCAAACAGGTTCAAGGTCTTTATCTTGCAGGACAGATAAATGGAACTTCCGGTTATGAAGAAGCCGGAGCTCAAGGCATTGCTGCAGGCATTAATGCAGTTTTAGCTCTGGATAAAAAGGAACCAGTAATTTTTGATCGTTCCCAATCTTATCTGGGTGTTTTACTGGACGACCTGGTTACAAAGGGAACAACCGAACCATATCGTTTATTCACTTCCCGTGCTGAATATCGTTTATATCTCAGGCAGGATAATGCAGACGAAAGATTGATGCCGCTGGGATATAAACTTGGCTTGGTTGATGATGTTCGCTGGCAGAAATTCCAAAAAGTAAAAAGCGTTTTAGAAAGAGAAATGGATTTTCTGAAAACTCATAACTCGATTTCTACTGAAATGATTCCGGAACCAACTCGATTGATAAATATTTTGAAACGTTCAGATATTACTTTTGATGGTTTGCAGAAATTTGGGTATAAAATTCCTGAAGATGTAAATGAAGACATAAAAAACCGAATTAGTCTGCAGGTAAAATATGAAGGATATCTTAAAAGGCAATTAGCAGAAATAGAGAAATTCGAGAAGATTGAACACTCCAAAATTTCCGAAGAAATAAATTATATGGAAATCGAATCCATTGCTTATGAAGCGAGAGAAAGATTGAGCAAAATCAAACCGATTTCTCTGGGTCAGGCTGCCCGGATTTCAGGAGTTAATCGAACCGATATTAATGCTTTGATGGTTTATCTTAAAAAAAATGAAATAAAAGATATGAGGAGAAAATAATGAGGAAATTATTAATTAGTTTAGTTTTGTTTTGTTTGATATTTACATTTTTTGGATGTTCTTCCAATAAGGTTTCTCAGGAAGATAAAAAAGAAACTCCAAAAACCACAATTTATAAACCTGAAAACGTGAAGATTCCAAAGTGGATTTTTGAGAAATTTGAAACCGGTGATTTTGTAATTGGTATCTCTCCCAAATCATTTGATTATGATAAGATGGAGGATGCATCCAGAAAAATGGCAGCAGTTATCAAAGGTAGAAATATCGGTTCGTATTCTATTTCCAAGTATGCTTCTCAGAGTTTTGATGAAGATGATTCTACTGCAAAATTCAAGCTGAATGTAAGCTCCTCAATCGAAGAAGTAAAACGAATTTATAATTCTCTAAATCTAATTGAGGAAACATATTTATATGGTTTTTTTATCGGACTTTATTCGGAAGAGAACCTTGAAATCGAGCAAGAATTAGTAAGCCTTTCTGAGCTGACAGAACCTGAATGGATTTCTGAGGAAAAATTGATTGTAACTGACGACGAGATTCTAAGTAAAGCCTTTGCATCATCTATCAATCTTGATACAGCCTGGGAAAAGGCTGCGGAAAACGCAAGAATAGAAATTGGGAAGTATCTAGAGAAAAATGTTCAGGGTCTGGTAAAAAGTACTGATGAAATAATTGATAAATCTATTGCTGTAGAAAGCACTATAAAAACGTGCAAAATGAGTATTACTAGAAGCCATATTGAAGCAAATATTAGGGATGGGCTTTTCAGCTATAAAGTTTTTATTGAGATGAAAATGGAGAGGTGATGAAATCCCAAAATACAAATAACAAAATACAAACAAATTCCAATAATCTAAATTCAAAATTTCAGACTTATAATGGAAATAATATATGAAAGGAAAAAAAAATAAAGTAGTTGCTGTTATTCCTGCTAGGTTTGCTTCCATCAGGTTTCCTGGGAAACCATTGGTAATTTTGGGGAATAAACCTTTGATCCAGCATGTCTATGATTCTGCTGCTCAAACAGATTTATTTGATAAAATAATAGTTGCTACAGATGATAAACGAATTTTTGATGAAGTTGCTGATTTTGGAGGAGAAATTGTTCTAACTTCAAAACATCATAAAAGCGGAACCGATCGAATTGCTGAGATCTGTAAGAATATTAAAGCAGAAATCATCGTTAATATTCAGGGAGATGAACCGTTCATCTCAAAGGAACCTTTGCAAAAACTGATTTCTGCATTTGAAGACCCAATAGTACAGGTTGCATCCCTGATGCACAAATTTATGGAAGAAATTGAGAATCCAAATATTGTAAAAGTTGTTTGTGATAAGAATAATTTTGCCTTATATTTTTCCCGTTCACCTATCCCATTCATCCGCACTCCGCACCCTGCAACTCGAAGCTCGTACCCCGAATTCTTCAAACACATCGGAATTTATGCTTTCAGAAGAGAAGCTTTATTTAGGTTTATCCAATTACCAATGGGAAAGTTGGAACAAACGGAAAAACTTGAACAACTGCGATTTCTGGAAAATGGCATCAAAATAAAAATGGTCGAAACTTCTTACCGGGGAATTGGCATTGATACTCCTGAAGATTTGAAAAAGGCTGAATTGATTCTGCAAAGAAGCAAATCTTAAATAACATAATACAATTTGTAATGAAATCGGGCATTGAAGTCCATTTTCGTAAATATTTTATCTGTTTCCGAACTGTTTAGTAATGAAAGGAATATGAATTTTGAGAATTTATTTTTTTTTCATACTGACCGAAAGCGGACAAAACATAGATTAATCTGAATATAAGATTCTTGTAACACAAAGTATTGTAAGGATTTAAAAAGGTTGGCGCAAAAAATGCTTTTTATAATTATGTTTTTAATAAATTAAAGAAAGAGAGGTGTAAGATGTTGAAACAATTATTATTTTTTAGTTTAGTTTTTCTTTTTATTTTTTTCTCTGCCTGTATGAATAGCACTGGTAATAATTCCTTATCTCAAAAAAATATCGAAGATTTAAATATTCCAGACGATTTTGATTATAGAACCAGTGAAGATGTAAATGTGAATATCTCTGTTTTTGATAATCAAGGTCAACCTGTTCCGGGAGTTACATTTATTGTATATGATGTTCCTCCTGAATCTGTAGGCAATGTCTTTGCCAAAGGAGTAACTCTTGATGATGGAACTTTTTCTCAAAAAATTAAAGTGCCGCTCTATTTTGAGAATCTGACTGTAATCGGTTTGGGCCAGACTTTAAACTTACCAATTGTGAATGCAGAGATTTCGTATGAATTCAATGGTTTAATGAGCAGGAATTTTGGAGAACGAGATGGAGATTGGTCTTTATTTTTTGATGGTTATAACGATTATGTAACAGTTCCTGATGATAACAGTCTGGATTTATCTTCAAATGGAACATTGGAAGCCTGGATAAGAATTACATACTATCAAGCTTATGCTGGAATTATTCATAAAGGTGAGCTTTCAGATTATTCTGATGAAGCTTATTCGTTCCAATTTTGGGATGGTTGTTGTGGGAGTGGGAGAAAAAGATTAAAACTTTTTTTAACCAATACTTCAGGAGCATATTTAGAATTATCAGGAACTACAAATTTGAATAGATATCAATGGTATCATGTAGCTGCAACCTGGGATGCATCAACTGTAAAAATATATCTAAATGGGATTTTAGATGTATCTGCTCCGAACACAATCGGCGCAGTAATGAACTCACCTGCAAGTTTGCAAATTGGAGCTCAATTACAGGTCAACAGCGGTAATTCCTACTTACAGGGAAATATTGACGAAGTTAGAATCTGGAATAGAACACTCAATCAAACAGAAATTTATAACCAGATGGAGATTGCCCTCGAAGGAAATGAAAATGGTTTAGTGGCTTATTTTAGAATGGATGAAGGTGAAGGCATTATAACATATGATGCTACTCAAAATGCTAATAACTGCACAATTGAGGGAGCGACCTGGAGTACGTTAATCATTAGTGATTCAGATTTGGATGGAATTTCCGATATGTACGATGATTATCCGGATGACCCAACTCGAGCTTTTAATATTTTCTATCCTGCAGAAGATATTTTCGGCACTCTTGCTTTTGAAGATTTGTGGCCCAATAAAGGTGATTACGATTTTAATGATCTTATTATCGATTATAATTTCCAAAATGTGCACGATCCTCAAAATAAACTGATTGAAATAAATGCAGAAATTGTGGTCAGAGCAATTGGTGCTTCCTATCATAATGGATTTTCAATCGAGCTTCCTTTCACTTCAGCCCAGATTTCTTCTGTTACTGGTGATGGAACTTTAGTAACCGGTTCTTCAAAAGCTATTGTTTCTCTCTTTGATGATGCCTTTGATATAATTCCGGAGCCAACATTTGTCTTTGTGAATACAGATCCTGATAATCCATATATTCAACCTGACACTCTTTCTTTCAAGGTTGTTCTTACGACCAGTACTTCATTGGACGATTTGGATTATTTACCACCATATAATCCTTTCATTATTGTTGAAGGAAATTCTGAATATGAGGTTCATTTAACAGATTATCCACCCACTGATTTTGCTAATCAGAATTTATTCGGAACAGGAGATGACAACTCGAATCCTGCTATAGGGCGTTATTACAAAACCTCCAATAATTTGCCGTGGGCTGTGGATCTGCCGGTTGCCTGGGATTATCCAATTGAAAAAATTCAAATCACCTGGGCACATTTGCATTTTCAGGATTGGGCGGAAAGTGGAGGTTCGCTTTTTGAAGATTGGTATCTCGATGCAGGTGAAGATTACAGGAATGATGATTATATCTATGAACCTTAAAGCTGCGACAGAATGATATCTGTTCTCAACTCGCATTTCCTTAGGTTGATGCCTGTAGAGTCCAGTAACGAACAACAAAAAACCTTGCGAAAGATTTTGAACGTTCGCAAGGTTTATTTTTTTAAAACTTGATCTCTGTTGTAATGAATATATTGAAAAGCGGTGATGGACTCACATACGGATAATAAGCATCATAATGCGGATCAGTTTCTGTCCCGTCTAAAGACCTGCCGTACAGTTTGGAAATATAAGCTCTTGTATAATTGTCCTTGCGATTGAATAGGTTATTTAGATTAATGCGAATTAAAGCTTCTTTCTTCCCAATATAAAATTTGTAGGATAAAGAACCATTAAACTCTAAGAAATATGGCAGTTTAGAACTGGAAACAATGTATTCTTTATCATAATCACCACCAGTTCCGACATATACATAATTACCGAATTCATCTAAAGTGTAATTACCGGTTCCATCAGGATTGGATACAAATTCATGTTCACCATCAGATTTAAAGTCACCATCTGCATCATAGAAATAGATTTCTTTGATGTATTCATTTGTGTAAGTTCCATAGTATTCATCCCACCATTTTGCTGCCAGACCGATTCTCAGGTTTCCATCTAAAGGTAAACCGTAAAAGGTATATCCAATATTTCCATTTGCCATTTTTTCGGGAGAATAGGGAACAACTTTGCCAATTACATCTGCAGCATCTTCATAAAAAATCGTTTGTACATTCATTTTTTGCCAGCGATTTTTGGAAAATGTAGCTGAACTGCTAAAATCAAAATTCATATATTTTGCATTTAAACCGAGTTCCAATCCCTGATGCCTGGCAATTCCCGCATTTACTGTTTTACTCTCACCATGTGAATCTTGAATTGATTCGATTTTGTCTGTATAATCTGTCATGTAGTAATTTGCTTTTGCGTTTAAATTTGAGTTTTGAAAACCGATTCCGAATTCTATTGTTTCTGTCTGTTCCGGTACTAATTTTATTTCTTCTCCATCATCGAGGATTTGGTTAACTCCGGGGCCATCAGTTCTATCGTACCAATTCAGGACTCTGGGTTCTTTGTAAGCAATGGAGTAATTTCCGATAAGATTGATTTTATCTGTTAGGTTGTAATTCCATCCATATTTGGGAGAGAAGAATTGGAATGTTCGTTTGTAATCATCTTCATCAAAGCGCTTAACCCAGGTCGAATCTTCAGGATTGTATTCAGTAATATCTTTGGTTTGATAGAACGAGATATCTGTTAATTCCCCTTTCAGAAAATCAAAAACATAAATGGGATTTTCTTCGACTTTCGAATAATAACGAGCATACTGGAGATCATTCATAATAGTAAGATTTTTTGAAAGTTTAATTTGAACCCTTATGAAGGTTGAAAGATTTGTAACAGTAGAGGAATAATCATATCTACGTTGTGTTTCGGAATAGATTCCCATTGTGGAAAAATTACCTAAACTATCAGGGTCATTAAGATCAAGATGTCGAAATTTATTAGATTCTGCAAAATGGTCTGCATTCCATCTACGAATTTCACCACCGAAAATAATATTCATACTAGACTGACCATAATCAATTTCATGCTGGTAATAAGTATTTAATCCGAATTGTTTGTGGTCATTATTACTAATGTTTTTCCAGCTATGAGTTCCATCTCCCGTAACCATATTCGTACCGTTAAGCCCAGGAATTCGCACACTATCTCCAGGAGCATAAGTGAAATATTTATTGATTGGATTATAACCTTCTAATATCTCACCTGTCAGCTTATAAACGAACATGGCATGTTTACCAAAACGCTTGCCTTCTTCCCTAGCACTTAAAATGTCTTTAAAATAAACTTTTCCTGTTTCAATATCGAATAAACCATTATTCAGATAACCTCCACCTCCATTACCACGAGTAACAAATACATTTGTAACCAGAGATTGATGATTGGAAAGGAGCCATTTATCACGGATTGAAAACTGCGGTTTCACATAATGATTTTCCTGCCAGGGATGTTTGGTAGGATTGAATTCTCTACCCAGGAATTTTGCCAGTTCAATATCTGAATTGCTTCTGGCCTGAAGATGTTCTTGAGGTGCGATAATGAAGCTTGTGTTTAGTTTATGAGCAGCAAATTTATTTTCTGTTTCAAAGCCAAAAGAGTATCCATCATAAACTGTACCGACCACATAAGAATCTCCGTATTTCCGCTCTGCAGTGGCGCTGAAATTGAATTTACTATCAAACAGGTCACCGGATTCATAACGAAGTAGAACATTAAAATTATATGGTTCATAATCTTGCATTCCACCTTTTCCATCTGCCACTTTTCCATCAGTTGTGTAATATCCACCGGAGGTTCGCAGAGTGAAATTCCTGTTTTCAGCGGAGCCGATGGTCTCGATATTGACCGAACCTCCCAAAGCACCGGAACCATACAAAGATAAACCTGCTCCTCTCTGAACTTGTACGGATTTTATGTTTGATGAGAGTCCGGTCCAATTTGACCAGTAAACCACCTGGCTTTCAGGATCATTAACAGGAATTCCATTTATCAGGATCTGAATTTTTTCTGCATCAAATCCGCGAATTGTAATACCTGATTCTCCCAGACCGGAACTGCATGAAAATAATCCTGGAACTCCATCCAATAATAATGGAATATCTTCGGTAGTGTATTTTTGAGAAATAATTTCTTCATCCAAATTTGTGAAAGCAATTGGTGTTTCCCTGGTTACAGCACGGTTCCCAGTTATACTGATTCCCTCCATTTTAATAGCTTGAATTTCCAAATAGAAATTGATTTTTGAGGTAAGATCAGATTCTACTTCAACTTCTTTTACCTGCTTTTCAAAACCAATAAAAGTTACATGCAGTTTATGAGATCCAACCGGCACATTTTTCAGAATGAAACTGCCATTCTCTTTTGAATAAGTTCCAAATTCAGGACTTATATAAACAGAAGCTCCTTCTAATGGTTCATTCGTTTTTCCGATGGTAACTTTACCTGCGATATTACCGGTTTCTACTGCTAATAATGATGCTGCCAAAACTGTAAAAAAGAGCATAAAAAAAATGTAATTCTTTCTCATACTTATCCTCCGTTATTTCTATTTTTTCTAAATGTAAAAAACATATTAAGAGAAGAGTTTTTTCTTTATGATAATGTCAAGATTAAAAAAAGATT
>CAYWPW010000004.1:0-21550 GCA_964460095.1 uncultured Candidatus Cloacimonadota bacterium | reverse complement strand
CCCAGGCTAAACCATAACAACTTTGGAATACTCCGCAAGGGAAACTATCCAATGTGGCTCCATCACGACCAAAAAGTGTGATCTGATCTGACCAGTTATTAGCCCAGAAACCATCATTTACTTCGTCATAAGCAATAGCAACTACTGCTATGGGAGCAGTGATTGTGCTTACCACAGTTTGAGTGTCAAAATCCATCTCATAAACTGTGGTGTTTGCTGCTGCACCATAGAAATATTGGCCATCATAAGCAAGGTCACGGATATTGCCTGGACAACCTGTTACTGAAAATTCTTCAATATAGGTGCCGTCCATGGCATATCTGTAGAATACAGCGCCATTCCATTTGGTTGTGTAAATATAGTTGCCATCTGTTTCAATGCCGGCTTCACCACCACCAACTCCTACAGGAAATTGGAACTGCAAATCAAATAAATCATCGGTTGGAGGTATAAGAGGAACGTGGTTGCTGAGATCAGGATTTTGCTCATTGAACGCAGGATCTACCTTAGTTTGAGTTAAATCTCTGGTTTGTCGGTAGGATGATTTATGGTTTTTTGTTTTATATTGATCGGAGGTATATTCTACGATAGTAATATCGTATGTAAGTTCTGCATCACCTGTGTTTGTAATCGTAAGTGGAACTACAATGATTTCATCAGAAGCAAGAATTTCATAGATGAAAGTTGGATCAACAACTATTCCCGGATTACCAGGAAGATATGTGAATTCAACTTCGGTAGCTATGGACTCACCATTTTCGTAAATATAAGTCATCCCAAGAGTATAAGTTTGACCTATAATCAACAAAGATAAATCCAATTGATACATCTCTCCTAATAGAACAAATGCTTCAAAAGTTCCATCGATATACAAATTCCATCCCGGAAAATTTCCAAAACCTGCATATGTATAATATTTCCATCCAATAGGATAGCAAAAATAATAATCAGAAATATAAGCTGAATCCGGCGGAGCAAAAGGAGAAAGAGTCGGCTCATAATCCACAATCCCATAAGCTGGATTATCGTTACCGTCAATGATCGTTACATCAATTGGAGGATCGGTATCCCAAACGGTATTTTCAGCTTTCACATCCATGGCACTGGAATTATATACACTATATTCTTCGCCTGTATAAAAAATATTATCATAAATGCAATTATAACCATCATCGTCTGTACTGGCGTTTTCCAGATCACCCAGGTTTGCTGTAGCATCGGAAGCCAGATAGAATCCGGTATAATTGCCGGTAATTATGTTGTAAGTGAACGTTCCATTTGCTCCTGAACCGTATAGCATCACCCCAGCTCCGGAATCAGGATTGTTCTCAACAAAATTGTGATGAATATGATTCCACTCATAATGACCTTTACCGTTGTATAAATAAATACCGGTATAATTGTATGATATCTCATTATTTTCTACAGTGGGAGCCATCTCATTGTAATTAAATAGATTTCCCATTGTAATTCCTTGCTTATCGTTGTGATGGATATAAGAATTGGAAATCGTGGGACTGCAATCGCTGGAATTGCTTTGCAGGCTCAGTTGGATCGCTCCGTAAAAAGAAGGTCCCAATCCGCATTGAGTAACCTCACAGGAATCGATAAGCACATTGGAATTATCAACTATCGCGATACCGCTTTTTTGAACATTTGCAATTTTAGAATTCTTGATCTCCATGTAGGAAGGAGTTGTTGCTGAAAGTGCAGAAAAAGAAATTGCTTTCTGGTGATCATCGAAGAAAGAATGATTAATCAGAACCGGACTATTTATGGAATGAATTCCATAATCATTAGTATCATCGGTATTGGAAATGCGACAATAATCAAAATAACTTTCGATAGTTTCATCCTCCAGTCGAAGACCTCCCCAATCGAGACCGCCGTTTCCGTAGAAGCGGATCGTATCGTTTTCAGTTCCTTCAGCGATGATATTTCCAAGAGCAGTTATCTTATAATTTCCCATTGCGATAACTTCAACACCAGCTTCAATTTCCAGAGTTTCTCCGGTCGGAACCACTATTTCACCAATAACATTATAAGGGCTACCGGTCAAACCCCAAGTACCGGATTGATTTCCTGAAACATCTGTGGCGATGAGGGAAATGCTGATAACGAATAAATAAAAAATAACTAATATTTTTTTCATCTTTTCCTCCAATTATTTCATTAATACCATCTTCTTAACTCTCTTAAAATCCCCGACTTTCAATTTATAGAAATAAATCCCACTTCCAACTGGTTTATTATTTTCATCTCTCCCATCCCAGACAACAGAATGCTGCCCTGTTGAAAGCTGATCGCTGATAAGCTGTTTAACTTTCTGTCCTTTGATGTTGTAGATTGAAAGTTCTACTTTGCTATCTTTAGGAATAGAGAATGATATTGTAGTGGTTGGATTGAAGGGGTTGGGGTAGTTTTGATGCAAAACACATTTTCTATCGGGAATAATTGTGTTGTCATCATTTGCCACAAATCCAAACTCATAAGCTCCCATATCGGGAGCAGAACCATAATATTCATCAGGTTGCATATCTAAAAGAATTTCGGAATTCCATTCAAAATAAGATGTGCCGGCATCTACACAGGGTGAGTTTTCCGGGATATAGTAATTCCAGTTGAATAAGGGATCTTCATCAATATTGCCTTCCAACCAGAACAGCTGAGCCTCGTATCCTGCAACTCCTGATTCACCATTTAAAATATCCGAATAGGAAATCGCTGCTGAAGCATATTCTAAATACATCTGAATTGTATAGTCTTCTCTGATTATTGAATTAACAACGATTAGCTCACCACCAAGCATAGAGATTGCAACTCCAGAATCATTATCGGTTATAGTTGAATTTAATACTAGTGTGGCTCCGTTAGTATTATTACTATGAAGTACACTTTCATTATTTTCTGAAGTATTATTAACAAAGCAGACTTTATTTAATATAAAATTAGAACTACTTGAATACAACGCACTGCCACCATATTTGGCATTATTATTTTGGCATTTAATTTTATTCATTGATAGTGATGAATACCTGCAACGTATTGCTCCACCAGAATTGCCGTAACCATTTTGCAGAATTAGATCATTTAGACTACAGTAGTTTGAAAAATTGGAATATATCAGCCTTGATGTATTATTACCATCCAGAACTGAGTGACTAGTTTCACTACCTTGTAATGTTAAATAATCTACACAAAAACTTATGGGAAAATATTCTTCATTTGTTTCAAGGCTATATGTTCCTTCACCAAGAAAGATAATATGTGGATTTAAACTATCAGTCAGTACTTTGGAAAAGGCTGTGTAAATTGTTTTCAATGGTTCATTAGAAGTAAGACCCGAATTATTGTCATCACCGGTAGGGGAAACGAAGAGATCAGAATTTACTTGCTCATGCACCGAATGTAAAATATCGAAGCTATATTCTTCTATTGGATATGTATGAAAATTGGTTGGATTTAATACTGTGAAAGTATCAACTTTTACTGCTAAAGGTTCAGTGTAAATTAGGGTAATGTCATTACCCTGTCCAGCGTGATTAAGATATAAATTACATGAATAATCATCTGCGAAATTTATAGTTGTTCCAGCATCATTGCTCCAAATTCCACCTCCACTACCGGCATAATTGTTATAAATTGAGACATTATCTAAATTCAATTGCACATTATTCTGACACGATAAACCTCCTCCAGCTGCTGCAGTGTTTCCGAATATTTTGATATTATACAAATCGTTGAATCCTGCAACAGCATAAATTCCACCTCCGCAAGATTCCGCATGGTTATTCCTAATGATGCAGTTATTCAATAATGAATTTGATAAACCTCCCAGATAAATTCCTGCTCCATAATAGGCATGATTATCGTGAACCAGCAGATTGTTGAATAGGATTGAATTACTGCTGCTGCAATGAATGCCACCTCCATAATCTTGAGTGTCATCAGAATAATTGTCACAAACAGTTAAAGATTCCAGGTAAATATCCGAGCAGCCCTCGATGTGAACACCTTGTTTACCATCAGTAATTGTCATATTTTCAAGTACGATATTTTCCGATTCCAAAAGACGGAAAACATAATCTTCTACGTTTCCAATTATCTGAGTTTCAGATTGTCCTTCTCCCAAGATTGCTACATTGCTTACACAAAACAGTGGGAATATTTCATTATTTGTTTCCGTGCTGAATATTCCAGAACTTAAATAAATTGTGTGCGGTTCTGTGATAGATGTTTGGATACGCGTTAAAGCGCAGGTTATTGTTTTCAGCGGTGAGTTCCAGGAAAGCCCGTCATTTGAATCGTCACCGGTAGGTGACACATAGACATCATCATAAATTAGGGGATAATAACCATTTAAAATATCAAACGTAAAATCTTCCAGGGGATATACCTGAACAGTAGACGGATTTTGGACAGTAAAAGTATCCACGATTACATTAATGTTTACAGGATTATAGTAATCACCACATAAATCACTACCAAAATAAGCATGATTGCAATAAATATTACATCGATCCTCAGAGTTAAAATTCACATCATGACTATCTATATAAATTCCACCGCCTTCATAAGCGCTATTGTGACAAATTGTAACATTTGTTAAATCCAACTGACCATAACAAACAATACCTCCCCCTCTACCTTCAGTTGTATTTTCTGTAATTAAGGTATTAGTTAGAGTTGGATAGGAATCATCGCTAATATAAATCCCACCTCCAGCATAGCGGTTTGTATTTTCAGAAATAACTACATTTTGCAGGATTGGATTTGAATTGTCCTGGCAATAAATACCACTTCCTGAACTGAAACCACTATTATTGGAAACAATAACATTGCTTAATACAGGACTCGCATTATTACATAGTAATCCTGAACCATGATTACAATTATTATAATTATTTGATATCTGAGAATTTGAAATCGTCGGATTGGAATAATAACATGCAATTCCACCACCTGAATACTCAGAGTAATTATTTAAAATCTCTGAATTTGTAATTATTGGGTAAGCATGAAAGCAATATATGCCCCCTCCGGTACTTTCAGAATGATTATTAATGATTTTTAGATGATCTAAGATTGGACTGGAATAATTGCAATGAATTCCGCCACCCTGATCTTGTGAAAAACCATTTGTTAACGTGAAGCCAATCAAAGCAGTATTGTTGTTTTCCATGTTTTCAAATCTGACTACACTGCCGCTTTGATTGCCGTCAATAATGGTTTGAGAAATGTAAGTTGTATCTTGTGTTGCAAGAAACAATGAAGCAACAGTGATTTCTTTACCAAGAAAATCAAGGTTTTCAAAGTACGTTCCCGGCTGTACTAAAACAGTATCTCCATCAATTGCAACATTAATTCCTGTCTGGATAGTTGGTTGGTCGGCTGGGACATTGATAATGGTTGCAAATAAAATCGAACAACTAATAATAATTAAAAAAAATAAAATAACTTTTTTCATCTTTTTTCTTCGATTTTCTTGATTTTATTTAATCAAAATCATCTTGTTTATTGCCTTAGAATTTCCATTAATTTTCAACTTATAGAAATAAATTCCACTTCCAACGGGTTGATTATTCTCATCATTCCCATCCCACACCACTGAATGCTGACCTGCTGAAAGCTGATCTATGATAAGCTGTTTAACTTTTTGTCCTTTGATGTTGTAGATGGATAATTCAATATTACTGTTATTTTGAAGTGAGAAGGATATTGTTGTTGTCGGATTGAAGGGGTTGGGGTGGTTGCTTAATTTAAAATTATTATTTATTATTAAATCATCAGCACTTGAAATTCCTTCAGAGCCTAATTTTATTATGTACAAATTGTCATCTGAACGACCAGTTAAAACAAAACCATCATCATTAGTCTTTACGATATCATAAACATAATCATTTGTGTATGTGTTATAATTTGCAAACCATATCTGATTACCATTTCCATTAATTTTAAGTACACAAGGATTGCCAATATGATATCCTGCAATCACAAAATTATTTTCATCAGATATAATTGAAGTCGAATGAAATGAAATGTCAATATCCCAAAGGATATTACCTGCAGAGTCTAATTTATAGATTTTTTCATAGGCAATAAAAATAAACTCATCATAACTTGTATAAACAAATTTTGGTGAAGTAGAAAACTCAAAATTCTGGTAAAATATTTCATTACCCAAGTTATCGGTTTTGATTAAATAAGAATCTGCCCAATCATGACCAGGATGTACGTGATAAAAAGCATTACCTGCAATTGCTAAATTATTATTAGAGATAAATCGTATGTGATTGCATGAACTATGGTCTAAAATATAACTATCAGGATAGTATTCAAACCAGATCTGATTTCCCATAGAATCAGTTTTTACAATATAACCAACACAATCTTCACCACAAAATGCAAAGTTTCCGTCTTCGTCCATATCAACTGAGTTTGATGTACGAAACTCAGGATTTGTATAACTTTTGAACCATAAGGAATCACCATCAGTATTAATTCTAGTTAAGAAAGGATTATTATTAAAAGTTCCAGTAATAATAAAGTTGTTGTTATCTATTTTTTTTATTGCATTTGCTCTATCCACCATATTAGTACTATTGAATGTAGTATCCCAGATAATTTGACCTAAAGAATCTATTTTTATTATATAAACATCACCACAGAATTGACCACCGTTTTTATGACCAACAACAATATAATTGTCGTTATCAGTTTGAACTATTGATTTACCACATTTACCTGATAATTGTTTCGTCCAAAGCGTATCAGGTGCTGTTTGAGCCATTGCTTGTGATGATAAAATTACCCAAATAAATAAAAGTAAAATTCTTTTTTTCATCTTCCACCTCCTTGATGGAGTATACCGAAAGCGTTCGGGACAAAACCTGACTATTTGATCAATATCATCTTTCTAACTTTCTGAAAATCATCAGCTTTCAATTGATAGAAATAAATTCCTGAACCGATTTGATTACCATTTGAGTCATTCCCATCCCAGATAACAGAATGGTAGCCTATCTCTTTAAATTCACTGACCAAGGTCCTTACTTTCTGACCTCTGATATTATAGACTTCCAAACAAATATTACCGGGTTCATTTAACGCGTACTCAATAGTTGTTTCCGGATTGAACGGATTCGGATAGTTACCAATCAACTCGGTAACTACTGGAAATGGTGTATCATTAACGCCACTACCATATATTATTATAGATGTACCTGGAGATTCCCAACCTCCGTCATATACAGCAGTAACTCCAAATTCGAACGTGCTAGATGGAAGTGGAATAGAAATGGATGTATATGTGGTAGAGCTTATATACACACTATTGTAATAAATATTAAAAAAATCAAAATTTCTTCCTAAAAGTGGTCCTGGAAGTCCCCAAGTAATAAAAACATAATTTCCTTGGATTGTAGCTGTCAGATTTATTGGAGGATATAGAATAACAGTTATTTCTTCGATATTGGTTGGCTCAGATTCGCCTGTATCATAGATAGCAGTTACCCAATATTCAAAAGTTCCGCCATCAAGAGCCAAGTCATCATAAGTAAGTGTATTAGGATCTTCAATTTCAGCAATCACCACATTATCACGATAAACCTTATAACCCAGAAGTATTCGGCTTTCTCTGTTGTTTTTGTTTCTCTTTATGCGTGGATGCGATGTCACTACTTCAGGAGTTCCATTTGAAACCATATTTTTGAGTAGATGTGTTTTAATTTTCGTATCAACTCTCTTTTTTTCAGTAGGATTTGTACAAAGTGTATTGTTTATGCCATCTACTACACCTTCGATACACCAGTTGTAATCCAAAGCGAATGCTACACGGATTTCCTGCCATCCTAGTAGATACATATAAATCCAATCTCCTTTTTCCGGAACAGCAGGACCGGCATCAACACTGGATGGATGATCTCCTGTTGCATGAATTTCATATCCAATCCAGTATTCATTGCCATCTACAAGTGGAATCGGAGATGTTAATGTATGTTCTGTCCATTCTTCGATGAGAACAGAATCTGTGATGTCTGTTGAATAAATTTCTGTCCCCGGGTCTCCGAATGAACCACCTTCCCAGATTTTGAGAGCCATATAACTGAAATCTGCTGTGCGGATATGAACATTTACTGAGGTCAAATCTAAATCATAATATTCAGATAGATCTGCTACATCGAATCTGGCTGCACAATACCATTCTGTTAGTCCAGCTCCAATACCGTTGTTATCATAACCGGAGTGATGTGCAAGTACACCACCTGTAGAAGGTTGAATCCACTCTAAGTGAACATCGTTATAATTCACCAATTCAGCCACTAGAATTAGGGGGGGGGGTATCCATCCAGGTAAATAAATGAAATTAACTTCAATAATTTCAGATTCACCCGGGTCATCATAAACTGCGGAAACTCCAGCTACATAATCTTGATAATATACAAGATCAGTAAGCTGATATTCAAGCGCAGTTGTGTCATCTAGTAATAAACCATCAAGATATACATTGTATCCGATAAGTTCATCGCTTTGTTCTGCATTCACATGTTTAAATGTTACATCATCAAAGTAATAAAGAGGATTATTACCTGCTGCTGCCCAGGCATACATATTTACTCCGCCCAGTTGAAGCAGTCCGGGTGTGCCGAATGTGCCCAGAGTCCATTGATAGGAATGCATCAGAGTACCGTCATAATAGAATTCACAAAGGTCACTATCCAGATCTACCATGACTTCAAAGTTCATCCAAGTATCAAAGTCGAATGGGAATACGCAAGCTGCTGCTGCACCACCATTGATCAAAGCAATACCATCTACAGCAAACATTATCTGGAATCCCCATTCCGTACCGGGAATATTGGTTTTTTGCAGGTTGTAATATCCGCAGTATCCATTCGGAATATACATGTTCAGGTCCATGGAATAACATCCTTCTGTGTAGTTATCCATGATCAAAACAAGATCGGTTGTACCGTCAACTTTAACTGAATTTGTTCCGCTCAGAGCATAATCATCAGAAATGAAAGCATCTTCGGCAGAGCCTGGATTGTTGCTCCAGGTTGTCCAGTCGTCAGATTGTACGGCAAGATATTCCCCAACTGTGTAAGATTCAAAGTCATCACCGTAAATCGTTCCGCCAGGCGGATCCCAGGTAACTAGTCCGGTATATTCATCTACCTGAACGTTTTCAGGTGGATTAAATTGTAAATTTCCTGTAACTACCATTGTTACAGGCACTATCACATCCTGTCCGGCATTATTTTCAAAAATCAATTCTGCTGTCAAGGTTATATCTTCCAATCCGACTGCACTTATAGGAATCGATACAACAATAAATTCACCGGCTTCAAGAGAATAATATACATTTGGATTTATGAGAATCCAAGGAGCATCTAACACTTCAATATTAAAAAAAAGTACATCTGTTCCAGGATTGGAAACTGTCAAATCCACATCAATTGATTCATCAGGATCGAGAGTTACGTAAATCTCTTCAGGATCTACAATAATTATTGGATTATTTAGGGAATAATTGAAGAAGGCAAATTCCGTTGATGATTCACCTTCATCGTAAACTGCAGTAACTCCACTTACATATGTTTGTTCAGGAATCAAACTATTTTCGTCATACTGATAAAACAAATCTGTAGTAAACGAAACAAAATCAACACCCAAATAGACGTTGTAGCCCAAAAGTTCACGGCTGTTATCGCTTGTAACGGGTGGATCCCAACTGACATAACCTGAATTTGTAACACTGAAATCCTGAACTGAGTTAAGGTCAGGATTGTAGATATAAATAAACTCGATTATGGGAACAGTACCATTTGTATAAACTGGTTCAATTCCAATGATATATGTTTGCCCAGGAACAAACCAATAAAAAAGCATTTGAATATAGAACTCCGGATAAAAACCGATAAAAATGCTATCCAGATAAATGTTATATCCGAGTAAATCTCGGGATTCGTCTGTTCCTTGTAAATTAATTAAATTTTCATCTCCATCGTTCTCATACCAGGCAATTTTATCATCTAAACCTGAAGCGGAAAGCAAGTCCATATCTCCGTCTCCGTCAACATCAACTGCATAGACTGAAGTGGCACCATCAGCGGTAAATTCTCCGCTAACAATGGTGTGGAGTGAAAATTCTATTTCTTGAGAATAAACTTTTGAATATAAGAAAAAAATCGTTATTAAAAGAAAACAGAAAACTTTTATTTTTCTCATGATACTTTCTCCTATTTTTTTTATTTGTATGTAGCATAACGATAATCAGAACTTTTTCTTTTTAATTCGATATTCTTCATCAGATATTTCCAGTTTCGTAGGAGTTCAAATGTTTTCGTTCAATATGAATACAAATTTTACCTTAAAATTAACAATACGAAATTGGTAAAACTAAATCTAAGTGTCAAATAAAAAATAATTTAACAATATGAAATAAATAATTTAATTTATGAAAAGTTTTGATTGTAATTTAGTATGGAGAAGGTAGGTAAAAGTTGCAGAGAATATGATTATTACTGAGCAAAGCGTGATAAATGTGCTTTCTTTATACAAGTTTCATTATTGAAAAAGTGCGAAATAAACGTTCAAAACGTATACCAAATGACACAGAAAAAAAATTCGAGATGCGGGGAATCGTAGAGATAGGTAAATCCCTTTGTTTATGCGTATTTTAAGCAATTCTGAAGTTGCAAATCGAAAATGGTACCCCCGACGCGATTCGAACGCACGACCTTTTCCTTAGGAGGGAACTGCTCTATCCTGCTGAGCTACGGGGGCACACAAATAACCAAAATTTCTTGCACCTTTTCGTGTCAAGCAAATGATAACGATTGACAAAATTTTAACTCCTCAGGAAATTCAAAAAAAATAAAGGAAAAATAATGCTAAATTTATATCAAATAAGAAAAGAACTACACAAAATCCCAGAAATCGGATTGCAGGAATTCAAAACTAAAAAGTATATTTTAAATGTTCTCAAACAATTCGGTAACATTAAAATCCACGAATTTGATATTCCGGGTATTTTGGTTGAATTCTCAAATGGTGATGGAAAGTATAAACTATTTCGCAGCGATATGGATGCTATATCTGTTTTCGAAGAAACCAACTGTGATTTCCAATCTCTTCATCCAGGCAGGATGCACGCCTGCGGACATGATATTCACATGACAATCCTAATTGGATTAATTGAGAAAGTTGTTCATGAGAAAATAGAACAGAATTTACTTTTTTTATTTCAACCTGCTGAAGAAGGTTTGGGAGGAGCACAAAAAATTCTTGAATCCGAGATTTGGGATAAATTTGAAATATTTGAATCTTATGCTTTGCATGTGAATGGTGCCTTGCCGGTTGGAACCGTTTCTACAAAACCCGGTATTTTCTTTGCAGATACAGAAGAATTTCATGTTTTTTTTGAGGGTAAAAGCGCTCATGTTGCTCATCCTGAAAAAGGACATAATGCTCTTGCTGCCGGAGTGGAATTTTATCAGATTTTTCATAAGATATTGAAAGAAACTTCTTTTGAAGATTCTGTTATTTGTGAATTTGGAAAAATGCAAGCTGGAACAGTTGTAAATGCAATCGCAGCAAATTGCACTTTCGAAGGCACAATGCGGAGTTATACTCCAAACGATAAAAAGAAGATTAAAACTTTACTAAAAAAGAGTGCTGAAGAAGCTTCAAAAAAACACAAAGTTAAACCAAAAATTAGCTATCTGGCTTCGTTTATTGCAGTAAATAATAGTGCAATCCTTTATGAAAAACTCAAGCAAAGGAGCAGTGATTTGAATATAAAATTTGTTCCTGCAGAAAGAGTTTTAACTGGTGAAGATTTCGGGTTTTTTGCTGAAAAATATGGAGGATTATTGTTCTGGCTGGGTGCAAATCAGGGAGAAATTCACGATTTGCATTCCACAAAATTTCTACCGGATGAAAAAGCAATCGATGTTGGGATTAAAATTTTTATGAGTTTGATATAGAAAAGATATAATCATTCGGAAATATGAAAAAACAAAGTCGAGCTTATTTATTAGCAATTATAGCTGTTTTTTTCTGGTCGACAGTTGCATCTGCATTCAAAATTTCTTTGCGATATCTGAATTTTCTACAATTGCAGTTTTATGCTACTTTGGTTTCTGTTGTTATTCTTTTTGTAATTGTTTTTTTTCAAAACAAATTGAGCTTATTGAAAGAATACACGTTTAAAGATTTTTTTCATTCGGCAGTTTTAGGTTTTTTGAATCCATTCCTTTATTATCTGGTTTTGCTGAAAGCGTATTCTCTACTTCTGGCTCAAGAAGCTCAGTGCTTAAATTATATTTGGGGAATTACACTTGTAATTTTATCTGTTCCTATTCTTAAACAAAAAATCTCGATTAAAGCTTTTGCAGCGATTTTATTGAGTTTTTTCGGTGTTTTGATAATTGCCACACGAGGTGATTTTTCAACTTTCAATTTTTCCAATCTGCTTGGAAAAAGTTTGGCTGTCGGTTCATCTGTAGTCTGGTCTCTTTTTTGGATTTACAACATGAAAGATAAAAGAGATACTGAGACAAAATTATTTCTCAATTTCTTCTTTGGATTGATTTTTATTACGATTGCGAACATTCTATTTTCTAAAATAATTTTTCCTGATTTTAAGGGAATTATCGGAATAATTTATATTGGATTATTTGAAATTGGAATAACATTTATCATCTGGCTGAAAGCATTGAGTCTTTCCAGAACAACTGCCAAAGTCAGCAATTTAATATTCTTAGCTCCATTTTTGTCTTTATTTATTATTTCAAAAATTGTGAAAGAAAGAATTCTATTATCTTCAATAATTGGATTGTTTTTTATTATTTCAGGAATTATTATTCAAAATTATAAATTTAAGAAATGGCTATAAATCATCTTCATCTAAATCAAAATCATCTTCATCTTCATCATTTCCCTGCATCCAATCCGGACAAAAAATAATATTTTCGGTTTTATCCCAGCCATCAACGTTTTTCAGTCCAAACCTATCCAGAATTTCCATTTCCCAAAGAGAGTATCGAACTTTATCATCCACAACATCATAAACAAGTACGGGTTTATGGTATTTTCTCAGATTGAAATCTGTTTTGTTCAATTCAAAAAATTCTTTAATCCGCTTCAAGTCTTTCTCTGCTTTCATCATAATGCATCTCCCCAAAAATAGATAGATCTCTGAAAATATTTCAGAAAATCTAATTTGAATCTAGTTTCAAATTTTATTGACCTGATTCTATTTCAAAATTTACTCGTCCTAAAAAGCATTTAAGGCAAGATATGTCAAATAAAATCAAAGTTAAGTTTTGGATTATATTTTTAATGATATTTTCAGGATCGGTTTGTGCATTTGATCCTTCAGTTGAAGATTTTATTGATAAATACCAGTATGATTTGTATAAATCATGGATGAAGAAAGGTGATTTCCCTTCCCATATTAAAGCACTATTTCAAAAAGATAACATCTCAAAAACCTTTAAAGATTCGCTTAACAAAGATATTGGCGTAGAATATGATTGGCAGAACTGGAAGATTTATAATCAGAGGGAAAATCTGAGTAGATTTCGGAAAATCGAAGATAAGGAATTTGTAAAATACTGGAAAAATTTTGAATCTTTTATTTATTGCTTCAATTGCTCTGACAGCACGTTTTCCCATGATTTATTGGAAACAACTGAAATAAAACTGGTGTTTATGAATGTGGCTGGAGAGAAGGCTTTAGGATTGTTACGGGATATTTGGAAAGAACACAGGATAGCTATTTTATCTGTTGAACATATTTTTGCTGATAATTATATTACATTCAAAATTTTCGATGAAAAAGAGAATGAAATTATTGTCTCTTTTCCTGTGGCTTTCGAAGTAATACAAAAATTATCGAAAATGGAATTTCCGGAAGAACCATCGAAACTTATCAAAAAACTTCCCCCAAAACTGTTTCTCAAAAAACCGGTTTTGCCATCAAACCAAGAAATTGAAGAAGAAAAGAGAGATTTACTTAAACTTAATCTATCGCTATTTATTGCAAAATATTACAAATTTAAACAATCTCGTGAAATTTTGAATAATAAAATCAAAGATGTTTTAGGATTCTTCAAAAGCGATTTTCCAAAGCATAAAATTGAATTTGAAGACAAGAAATATGATTTAATAACGAATCCTTTTCAGACAAATATTTTTAGTGATTTATTTATAGAAGTTTCTGCAAATGACGATGGAATAGTTTTTTTTCCTTCTTCGGAATATGAACTTGAGAACAAGATTTTCAAAATGAAAAATGATGAATGTATTGATCTCTCAAAATTGAGTGATTTTGAAATTGAAAAGATTTCCCCTTTTCTTCCTCAATTGATTTATCAACATCGGGCAATTGGCAGCAGGCTTTTGAATTTTTTATTAGCTGCGGATGAAGTTTCTACAACTTTGGTTGTGAAAGAAGAGCAAAAGAAAATTTATGATATCTATTCTTATGAAAATCTGCTTCTGATGCTCAGCAAATATTGGTCGGACAGGACTCTTTATTTCAGTATTCTTGAAGTGAAAAAAGTTAATAATTTCATCGAATTTAAAAGCTATCTGGTTGCCAGAGAAACAGAAACAGGAAAATATGATCTGGCAGAAATTAATTTTCTTTTGGATGAAAATTTTAAGATCGATCTAATTATGATGTTTTTGAATCCCGATTTGAAGGAGTAAAAAAGTTTGTTATGAAAATATTTGAAACTCACGCGCATCTGGATTTTTCCAATTTTAAGAATGATAGAAAAGAAATTTTAAAGCAGTGCTTCAACTCTGGAATCGAGTATATTATCAATGTTGGAATCGATGAAGAAACATCGAAGGCAAGTATTGATTTGGCGGAGAAATATGAAGGGGTTTTTGCTTCTGTCGGTTATCATCCGCACGATGCTTCCAAGTTTGATAAAAACGTAATTTTAAAGCTTTCACAACATCCGAAAGTGGTTGCGATTGGTGAGATTGGCTTAGATTTTTATCGGAATTTATCTCCCAAAGATGTTCAGAGAAAAGTGTTTGAAGAACAAGTTAAATTGGCAAATGAACTGAATTTACCGATAATAGTTCACGATCGGGATGCTCACGAAGAGTGTTTGGAAATCCTAAAGAAATATAATCCGCAAAAAGTGGTGTTCCACTGTTTCTCCGGTGATGAAATTTTCGCTGAAAAAATCATTCAAAAGGATTGGTTTATTTCTTTCACGGGAACGATTACCTATAAAAATAGTAAACAGGAAAATGTTGTTAGAATGGTGCCTTTAGATAGATTTTTCGTGGAAACAGATTCTCCTTTTCTGAGTCCGGTTCCCAAAAGAGGAAAAAGGAATTCTCCTCTTAATCTTCGTTATATTATAGAAAAAATTGCTGAAATCAGGGGATTATCTCCCAAACAAATTGCTCAATTTTCGTACGAGAATGCAGTTAATTTTTTTTTGAAAGATAGAATATAATCTTTAAAATGGTTTACAAACAGACACTATACAAAGGGCGAATAAATCCTCGTTCAGGATAAAATAGAATATCTTTACAAGCTGGGGTTTTGATAATATAATCCAACTGGAGGGACATTTGTCACTATTTAAGTAGTAGCATCTTCCGGACTGCAACCTCTTCTCCATTAATTTTGAGCTTTGCGAAATACTCACCACTGGCAACTTTCTTCCCTGAAATATCTCTGCAATTCCAAGTGGTTTCGAACTTGCCTTTGCTGACAAATGCATCGATGAGAGTTTTAACTTTCTGCCCTTTGACGTTAAAGATTTCGAGTTTTATATTTCCAGATTCTGGTAAAAATAATGATATTTTTGTATCCGGATTGAACGGATTAGGATAATTGGTGATCTGAATTTGTGAGATGGGAATTTCTACTTCCGTGCCAACTGGATCATAGATGAATTCCAGATTTATTACAACTGTTTCTTCTGTACCATACAAAGCAGAAACACCGGCAATGTAAGTATGACCTTCGATTAAGTCCGTAAAAGTGTATTCTGTGACCGTACTGCTTAATGTTGTTTGATATTCTTCATCGAGATAGATATTGAAGCCGGAAGCCAGATAACCAGTAGGAAGTTGCCAGTAAAGTGTTGCATTATAGATCTCCAGGTTAATGGGTGCTGCAATGCCGGGAAATTCATAAGCACCCATGTCGATACCGCTACCGCAAACGCGGGGGTTGCCTGCCAAATCATAGGCTGGAAGCTCAACTCCATAAGGCAAATCCAAAGTACCAGTATCGATGCAGGGAGAATTTGCTGAGAGAGCATAAGGCCACTCATAACCCGTACCAAGCCAGAGAGGATCTTCATCAAGCATTGTGTCCTCATGCCAGTAGATATAATTGTTCCCGCCAATTAGCTGATTGTACTGTCCTCCTCCAATAAGTGAATTGTTGGCAGTTAATGTATTTGGACCTTCAGTAAGTCCGAGATTATAAGGTTCATTTCCATATACAATTGAATTAACTATATTCGCTTCAGAATGCAACGCCAATAAAACAGCAGCTCCAGTGTATAAGCTGGCATTATTACCAATAGTAGAATTTATCAAATTTAATTTTGTGCTCCAACTTACTTTTACTGCTGAAGATCGAGGAAGCCAGTCAGGACATATTTCCACGTTATCGGTAATTTCTGAATTGATAATATTTACAGTAAGTGAATCTGAAATAGTAGTTCCCCTATAACAATATAATGGGACATTAGCATAATTATTTCTAAGTTTAATATTTTGTAATGTAAATTCACCTGTGAGATTTGGAGAATAGTAATAAATACCGCCCATATGACAGTTTTCAATAGTAATATTATTAAGTGATATATCGTTGAAATGAATGAATATCGATATTGCTAATTCACTATTAGCCATATAAATGTTATTTATATAAACATTTGTGTTACGATTTAAATTAATATCATTTATATCTCTATGATTTAATAAAGATAAATTCTCTATACTATAATTTTTTTGCCCACTTTTGCCTTTAAAAAAACCTTCTGTTAGTTCAGCATCTAAAATAGTATTTTCCCTGGATTCACCAACGATGTTGATATAACTCTTTATCTGCATAGGCCATACCTGGTTATTTTGAGAAACAGAATATACACCATCTGCTATATGAACTGTTCTTTGAATTAGACTATCTGCATTTATCTTTACTAATGCAAAAGAAATCGATTGTAACGGTTCAGATTCAGAAAGACCACTATTATTGTTGTCACCATCAGGTGACACATATACATCTTGATCTGCTTGTTCTACATAACCATGCTGAATGTTAGTAGAATATTGACCTGGTAAAGGTATTCCTGCACCACCTGAACCTGGAAAAATGAAATAATACTCATCATCAGGGTTAATTACAGTAAATGTATCAACAATAATTTCCTGATAAGGGCAACCTTGAGTTATAAAAATATCATTTCCTCTGGAAGAATAGTTCAAATATATGTTATTTAAATCTTCAGTGTCAAAATCTACAGAAGAACATTGAGCTCCTATGAGTAACCCACCACCAAATTCATGACACTCATTGAACCTAATTGTACTACCTGATAAATCTAAAAAAGAATTTCCTAATGCTATACCACCACCTGCCTCATCTGCTTGATTATACTGTATTGTACATTTATCAATTGTTAAGTTAGATTCCCAGGCAAATACACCACCGCCTGCACGACCTGAACTAAAAAAATAACCAATACCATTTTGAATTACAAAGCCTGAGATAAAAACATCCCAATAAATAGAAGTATTTTCTAAACGAATAACACTTGAGGTTTCATTACCATCAAGAATTGTAGAAGAAATCCATATCTCATCACCTGTGGTAAGATAAAGGCTGCCAAGAGTTATATATTTCTCAATGATTTCGAGATTTTCATAATAGATACCAGGATAAACGAGAACAGTGTCTGAATTAGCAGCAGCATCTATTCCTTCCTGGATAGTGGTGAAGTTGCCGGTGCCGTCTTGTTTGATCTCCCATATGGTGGAATTTAGCAGCGAATAAATACTAACAAAAACGATAAAAATTATAAGTTTTGATTTAATTTTAATCCCCTGATCGGATAAACCGATCTTCCCCCTTAACAGGGGGATAATAAGTAATAGGCAAGCGACAACGTGAATTGTCGCCTGCCTTTAGGTTTATTTCAAGAGTAACATTTTCTTCGAAAAAACTTGATCATTGGTTTTGAGTTTGTAGAGATACAAACCGGAACCGACATTTTTACCTTCATTATCTTTTCCATCCCAGGTTACTGAATGCTCACCGGAAGTGAATTGACCTTGAACAAGTTTGCATACTATTTGACCTTTCAGGTTGTAAATTATCAATTCAATATTTTGCTCTGCCGGCAATGAGAAGGAAATACTTGTTGTGGGATTGAAAGGATTGGGATAATTGCCATGAAGAATAACTTTATCAATACCAGGTGTTTTGTTTTGAGGATCTTCAAAATTACCAAACATAACAACAGAACTTCTCTGCTGACCAGAAATGAGAGAACGATTCTCATAGCGTCCTGTTTCTTTATTCATAACACTATAATCACTTACAATAAGATTTTCACCACGATTGTTTGTGATTACTTCAAATGTAAGTGGGACATAATTTCTGTTGGCAATAGTAGAATAAGCTAAAATTTGTTCACAAGTATCCTGAACGACTACCGCTCCAATACAAACATCATCTTCGAAAACACCAATTTCAATAACATTCGATGGAATGCTCATCACATCGATAGCTTCATAACTGGGCTGATCATCAAAAGTGAAATATTGAGGAACAGGCCTGGAACCACCACCACCTCTTAAACCTCTACTGGTAGCATCTGTCCAATAAAAACCTTCAATGTCAGTTTCGAAAACTACAACATAACCTTTGCCATAAACCATGTTTTTATCGGTCGTGGAGGACGTAGGTGTTTCTTCTTCTGAATATTCATATAACCAATCCTCAGATGAAACTGATACGAGATCGTCAAAGAAATCTCCGAAAGCATCTTCAATGTTCTGAGTATAAGGCAGCCAGTAACCCATCCAACAATCATCTTCTTCTTCCAATGTATAGGACAGTTCCCAATCATCTGGTAATCTTGAAGCATTATTAACTGTAGGGAGATAATGATCCCCAGAATCATCAGGATCCAATTTATAACCCAATGAGGATTTAACATCATAAGAATCTGGATCCCAATCACTACCTAAAACTGTATATTCTAAGGTTGGATCAATGAAGAATATAACATCATATAACATTTCTAGATGAAAATCCCAATCGAGAAAGTTTTCAAGAAGTGGTACTACATCTACACTGGCATTATCTGACCTATATAAACGCGGGTAAGATACCCAGTTCCAGTGTTCACCTTCAGAATACTTAATATCTGTATCAGTAAGATGCCAACCCATATCCAGACGGGTTCCATCTAAATCGTATTCAGTGGGATCGCCCGTATCGATACAGGGACTGCCTTCCATTAAGTAGTATTCATATGGATATTCAAAACAGAATAAAGGATCAGCATCAATATTGCCGTCACCTGCGTAACCATCTTCGATATCTGAATATGTTACAGTTAGAGTACCATTATTGTCAATTTGAGTATTATTTCCATAAATAATGGAACTATTAATAACAAGGTTACTGGACAGCGAATTAAAAATTCCAGTATCATTATTATAAAACGAATTACCTAAAGCTCCGGTATTTGATAGATTACCAAGATAAAGACCATTATCGTTATCATAAACAATATTACAATCAAAATCATCTGCAAATCCTTGATTAGCTGATGTTTCTTCGCTATAATATGCATAATTATTGTTTAGAAACTCATTCAAATAGATCTTAATTGTATTTTGATTATCTCCCACATAAATTGCTTCATCAAGCCCATCAATGATGTTATTTTCTATTGTAGCTTTCAATCCGGTGAGGTCAGTAAGCAACACACCTGTTGCAGTATTGCTGCCGATGATTTTAAAACCTTTTAATTCTGGAGTAGCTTCTGTAAAGGGATCTTGATTTTCTATAGATGTCATATCTATCACAATCTCTAAAGGCGGTGAACTAAGGTCACCATTGATTATAGGCCTAGGATATCCCTGACCTAAAATTTTTAGATCCTTTCCTTCAAAATCAAAACCATCATAATCATTGTCAGGTGAATAACTATGTACATGTATTTCGTCTCCATGTACAGCGAGATTAGTTATTACATTTTGAATTGAGGCTCCATTATACACATGCCAAGTGGTAGCAAATGAGTGTAATGCAAATACAACAACAAAAAGTGCTATTAGTACTATTTTTTTTATAAGCAAAATTAAATTCCATCATGTGAAAATTGGAGTTTGGTTTCTGCAATTAGTGCTGTAATAGTCAAATTTCTCATAATTCTCAATATCAATCTGTATAGTAACATTCGAATCTACAAAAGCTCGAGCATCACAGATAGCAATAGTGTTAAATTTTAATTTCGCTAATAGCTCTGAATTTTCCTTAATTGCTAAAATATCTACTAAGACGATGAATAGAATAATAATGATTTTTAATTGCTTTTTTAATTTCATATATTTCTCCCACAAGATTTTAAATATTGTGGGACGATTTTTATTACAACCTTTTGAAGCAAAAATTGATGAAAAGTGTCAAGAAGTTTATTTATTTCAAAAATTTAAACAGAAGTAAAATTGATAAAGTAATTACTTTTGTTACATATGGTTAAATAATGTAGATTAGCTTAATACCTGAAAAGTGTGAAAGTATATGCTTTATCTTTGGGAAAAATGTATATCAAACGACACAGAAAAAAAAGTTCGAGTTGCGGAAATCGGTATGGAGGAGTGTCATCCAACGAATTATCGAAGCAATATGATTTAGGCATAGCTAAGTTGTACTTTTCAATTGTTATGTTGGCTACCGGAGTTTTAACCGTTGAAAAGGTTCAGCAGGAAGAAAATACTTTTAATCCTTTTCAAGGTTTGTAAACACAATTGTGATTTGATTAATATTCTATTCTTCGTGTTCATTCGTGTCCTTCGTGGCAAGCTAAACTAATCTCTCCGAACTTCCTAATAAAAAACTTGATATAAAAATAACCCTGAATATTTTTGCCCCAGATTTGTATGAATTGGAGGAAAAATGGCAGTAGTAATAAACGAAGAAACCTGCATTGGATGCGGAGCTTGCATTGAATCTTGCCCCACAGAAGCTCTTGAAATGGTGGATGAAAAAGCCAAAGTTGATGCAGAAAAATGCGTTGACTGCGGAGCTTGTATAGACGAATGTCCGGTGGAAGCGATTTCTCTGTAGAAAATAAGCTTTTTGAAATTTAAGCCGTGAAATTCACGGCTTTTTTAGTTCTAAAAAAGAGCGAGTGTTTAGACGCTTACGATTCCAAACTTATCAACAAAGCCTGTCCCGATTTTCGGGATTGTCGTGAAAATAAAGATTCTCGCAAAGACGCAAAGAACGCAAAGGAAAAATGAAGAATAGAAACTC
>CAYWPW010000003.1:12949-22753 GCA_964460095.1 uncultured Candidatus Cloacimonadota bacterium | reverse complement strand
TTTAACTGCCATTTCTACTGCTTATGACTTTTTAAAAGGTAATAGCTATGATTTCGCTGGAGACGAACCTGCGGTGAGAGACCAGATTCAGGCAATGGCTGCCGGTTTATATGATGATATTATGAATGATTACTTTGTTCATATTCTTTGGGAAGCAGGAGGTAAAAAGACGAATTTCGGTGCAAAACTTGCCTCTGCTCTGGGAATGGCTGCTATTGTTCTTAATACGGAAACAAGCGGTGATGTAACTGAACAACCTCTAACCTGGATAAATTATGGCATGAACCTGCTGCATAATTCATATCATGAATACCTGGTGGATGCAGATGGTGGCTGGGCAGAAGGAGCTCACTATCAGAAATATACTGCATTTAACGTTATTCCTTTTGCCATTGCTCATAATAATTTTGTGAATGGTGCCACGGAAGATTATGACGGAACAAGTTTGCCTCCAAATCTTCTGGATGAGAGATTCCAAATGAATGCTGCCTGGGGAATTAAGATCCGCTTACCCAATGGTGCTCGTCCCAATTTTGATGATAGTTTTAATGAACCGTATTATTTCAGTGGTTTTTTTGCAGGTTATTATGAAGATGATGTATTTGCCTGGGATTATATCGATTCCGGTAATCCTTATAATACTTATGCTTCTCCGGGAAATCTGGATATTGAAATGATCTGCGTTTATGATGATAATTATACAGGGATTACAGAACCGGAAGATTTAACTTATTTCTTACCTGAAGCGGGACAGGCAATTTTTCGAAGTAGTTGGGATGATGACGCAGTTTATATGTGCTTGCTCGGAGAATATGGTATTGCCAGAGAAGGTGGTCGTGCTCATGAACATCCGGATAATATGAGTTTTATTATTTACGCTTACGGAGAGCTTCTGGCAATGGATAGCGGATATCTCAGTTATGACCAGCACGATCTGGTTCGTTATGCCAAAAACCACAGTTTGATCCTGGTCGATGGTGAAGGTCCAAGTGCTGCCAGTACTGCTGCAGCAAATGGAACAGATGCTCTTATCACAAATTATTTTGATACTCCTTTTATTGATTATGCTGAAGTTTTAACATTGTATGAAGATGCCTATTTTATGCGATGCGTCTCTTTTATTCATAACAACTATTTCATAATTTCAGATTATGTATATAGTGATGCTTCTCATACTTACGATTGGCTTCTTCATGGAAATGGTGGTGGAAATACGGGAAATGATTTTGTCTTAACTGCAAACGGTTCAAAATATTCAGTAAATGGAGTTGACCTGAATTTCTTTATAAATTCATCTTCAGCAATTACTTTTTCCAATTATGATGATTATCATGAGGGTGGCTACAATATTGCTGATGAGCACACTGTAACACAAGCTTCAGTTACCGGTGATTATGTTCTTTTTTCGTCTTTTTTAATGCCTGCTTTGTCAACTAGAGATTTTGTTTATAATCCCATAAATTTAGGAGATTGCATTGGCGGAACAATTGTAGAGGATAATAAAGAAGCTATCTCACTGGTAAAATATAATTCTGATCTTGTTACTACTGATTTCTTGGGTGTGGACGTTGCTTTTGATGGTTATGCTTTAAATATTTCACGTTTAAGTGGTGAAATTCCCAGTGTATTTTTTTTAAAGGAAGGGCAGAATGTAGATTATGATGATGTAGATATTATCACCTGTTCAGATACAACTAATATTACACTGAATATAGGTTCAGATTTAGCAAACGGTTATATCAGCACAGGCTGTACAGTTCAATTTTTCACAGGTAATCCTCCCACAAATGTAACAGGAGCAACTTCCTGGAGTTATCCCGGCGGAGGAGTTTTAACTGCAACTTTCCCGGATGATACTTATTTTGAAATCGAAGTTGTATGGAGTTTGATTAACCTTGCAAATGAAAATAATATTGTTGCTTCTTTGCCCATTTTGCATCAAAATTATCCTAATCCCTTTAATCCTGAAACCACAATAAGTTTCGAAATGCCTTTTAATATCGAAAATTCTGTTATAGAAATCTATAATATCAAAGGTGAAAAAATCAGACAATATTCAATATTCAATAATCAATCTTCAATTGTCTGGGATGGAAAAGACGATATGAACAAACCTGTTGCATCCGGAATTTATTTTTATAAGATGCAAGCAGGAAAATATTCATCAACCAGAAAAATGCTTCTGATGAAGTAAAAGGAGAGAATATGAAGAAATATCTTAATTTAATCGGATTCTTGATTTTGATTATCATAGTTTTCTCGTGCACTATCAAAGATTTTGAAGCACCGGAATTTGATAAAAAAATCGAGTTTCCTTTAATCAGTCAATCGTATTATATGTCGGACCTGGCAGATTCAACCGATGATTTCATTATTGTAGTAGAAAATGATACAATGATGTTTTCGATTTCCAATGAATTTGAAACAAAACATGTTACTGAGGATGATCTAAAAATTGATAGCCAGGAAGTAACTTTTGAGAGTGAGATTGGAGATGAGCTTACAATCGATGGTAGAAATGAACAGACTACTGTGGACGTCGGTGATGAACTGGTAATTGACGGTCAGGAACGTGAATTTGAAAGGTATGTGGACAGAATCGAAG
This sequence comes from uncultured Candidatus Cloacimonadota bacterium, assembly GCA_964460095.1. GTDB lineage: Bacteria > Cloacimonadota > Cloacimonadia > Cloacimonadales > TCS61 > JABMPU01. The sequence goes on along the minus strand of CAYWPW010000003.1, from coordinate 20,148 downwards.
TGGAAGGAACCGGTGATGCTGAAGCCAGTATACTTGTTCTTGATTTCGCCAATGATGCATTAGGTGGAGGTGTAGGACCTGTTGTTGGTGAACAAATTCCACCATATTATGATTTTCCACCATTCTATCAGGATTTTGGTATTTTTGCAAACGACAATCTTGAATATGTTATCATTGATACTGGAACTGTATTTATAACATTTCATAATAATACAGATATTCCTTTAAGCTCAGATATACCGGATCAAGCTTTCCAGATGCACTTTGAATTCTGGACAAATGGAACCGCAGCTTCACATCCGGACTCAATTTTTATGTTTGAACATTACATTTATCCTGCAATAGGACCGGGTGATACAGAGAATATGACGCTTCCGTTTGACGGACAAACTGTTTACAGAGAGAATTATCTGAAATGTTATCTAACAACCGATGGAACATCCGGACCGATAAATGTAGATGAAGATGATTCATTTGATGTAACATTTAGCGTCGGTAATATGACAGTTTCTGAAGCGAGTGCTATCCTGGAAGCTGCTTCTGTAAATCACGAGGATGCAATTTCTATTTCTGATGAAGAGATTCAAGTGATTTCTGCGGAAATAGCTACTTGTACGGGAAAAATTCATATTGAGAATAATTTACCAATCGATGTGGATACATTGATCATAGAATTTACCGAGATGTTCGATCCATCTGACATTCCCTTTAGGATTGAACAAACAGGTTTACTTTCGGGTTTTACGTATGATATTCCAATTATTCTTGATGATTGTTTGATTCATTCAGCAAGAGATAATCCTCTCGATTCTTTGCATTTTACGCTTTATGCAAGCACAGACCCACCACCGGATTATGTTTTGATAACTCCCGAAGATAAAATTCTGACGCTAATTGAGTTTGGAGAAATGAGCTTTAATTCAGTAACCGGAATTATTAACCAGGAATCTAATGAAGATGGCGAAATTGCATTGGATGACGACACGATTGAATTGCAATCTGCTGCTATCAGGGAAGGAACAATAAATATCAGCTTAACCGGTCTTGAGATAATTCCGGATAGTAGGGTTGAAATTTTATTTGATGAAATCAAAGACCCAAATAATAATTTTGAACCGCTTCTTCTTGTGATTGATGATAATTTTGGTAATTTTGAATATGATTTCGTTGATCACCGGATAGAATTTATTCCTCCAAATCAAACACTTCATTATCATACAACAGTTATCCTGGATCAATTGATTACGATTTCAAATACAGATATTGTAACTGCAGATATTACATTGAGCGATATGATTTTTGAGCAGATCACAGGTAAATTCGGTAGCTTTACAATCGAAGATGAAAGTTCAACTGTGATCGACAGCACAGGTGAATTCAGTCTTTTCTATGCTGAGATCAATAATTGTGAGGTTATTATTGATATTAGCCAGAATTATACTCTTCCTTTCGATGCGGATATCAATCTTGTCTTTAATGAAATCTATACCCAAGCAGGTATCCCTTTGGAAGTCAGCTTCCACTGTCCGGGAGATACAATCTTCAATTTTGCCGGTTATACAGTTGGTCTCGATCCCAATTCTTCTGTGTCTATCGATACTTTACATTATTCATATTCCGTAGTAACTGATAGTACAGGGAATAATTATGTACCTATAAATTATGACGATGAAGTTGCTGCTATCATTTCGATTGGAAATATGGTTTTCCAGCAAATTCGAGGTATGATCGATCATAAGAGAATTGATATGGTAGATATTGAAGAAGATATTGATTTGGAAGACCTGCCGGATAACCTTTCCGATCTTCTGGTATTTCAAATCGTTCAGCTCCATCTCAGCATTTTCAATCAGACTGGATTTGAATGTAACCTGAACATGCATCTGGAGGGAAGTAATGATGATGGTGAAACAGCTGAATTATTCATTAATGAAACAATCGGCGCTGCTACAACAACTGATATTATCATCGAAGAAGGAGTAAATAACCTACTAAATATCATTCCAAATAATATCAAAGTTACAGAGATATATGCACTAATTGGAGATGGAGTTACTTCTGGAAGTATTACTTTGAATGATTCAATTTCCGGTTTTTATGAAGTTGTTACTCCTCTACAATTTATTATCACAGATTCAATAAGTATTACAGATAGACCAGATCCGATCGAGATGGATGATGATAGCCAGGAAGCATTTGAGCAGAACATCAATGGAATCAGGTTGGTTATGAATGTTGAAAATAAATTCCCATTTGGTGCTGATGTGAAGGTCTTCTTTGCCACAGATTCAGCGCTGGTTTTCGAAAATCCTGGATTGCTAATCGATTCATTATTTATTGAACCTGCTGAAATTATAAATGGTTTTTCCGGAGATCCAACTATTAGCACCTTAACTATTGATCTTTCAGAAGGTGATTTCAATGTATTTTTAGACCCGGAATATCAGGTTGTTCATATAGGTGCTGAGCTTTCTAATATGGGTACTAATGGCGTAATTGTAAATGTAAGAGGTTCAGATAATATCAAAATCATTGGCCATCTCGAAGCAGAAGTCCATATTGCGGAACCGGAGGAATAAGATGAAAAAGATAATATTTATTTCCATAATTTTTTTGTTTATCTCTTTTAATCTAATAGCTGATACTTTTGATAATCCTGTAAGTATATCACTTGGAGATGCCTACTTGATTAAAGCTACAGGATATCGTGCTTTAGGTTGGAATCCTGCAAATTTAGCTTTATTCGATAATAAATTCACAATAAGTCTTTCCGATTTAAATCTCGGTATCACTAATAATGCTTTTTCAATTGCATTTTATAATGATATAGTAGGGCAATATTTAGATGAGGGAGATGAACAAGATATTCTTGATAGAATTCCGGATACCGGATTTGGTCTTGATTTTGATTTGGGATTCACCCCTATGATAACATCATTTTCATACAAGAACTATGCTTTTTCCTCAACAGCAAGTGTTTTATCCACTATACGTTTTTCAAAGGGGCTTTTCGAATTTCTTATTGAAGATATCGAATTTCAGGAATATGATTTTTCAGATTGTAATGGAGAAGTAGTTGGATTTTACGAACAAAGGCTTGGCTATGCTCAGAAACTACGGTTGAAAGATCTTCTGCCATATGGACTCCCACCGATTTATGGTGGTTTCAGCATCAGCTATATTATGGGAATAGGATATGCTAAAATTTCCAAACTTGAATCCTCTTTAATTAACTCACCTGATGGAGCCGAGATTGATGCGGAAGTGAAGATTGTAACAAGTGGTATAAAAAGAGAAGATGATGAGTTTTCCTACGAACCAGAAAAAACTTTTCCTGGTTCCGGATTCAGAATGGATATCGGATTCTTATCTAAACTTAATGAGAACATTACAGTTGGTTTAGCTTTTAAAAACCTTTTTGGAAATATCACTTGGTCAAGTGATTGTCGGAAACATATTTTCAGTGCGTATGGTGATTCTATATGTGCATATTCAGGAAGTTATGATTTTGGTGACCAGTTCGATGATGTTGATACAACTTATTCTGTTAGTGAGCTTAAACAGACAATTCCATTTGAAATTCATATGGGTGGAAAGTATGAATGGAAAGTTTTTAATTTCTATGCAGATTACGTTCAGGGATTTAAATCGAGTGCTTTCACATCATCTAAACCTAAAATTTCTCTGGGTGCAGAATATGATATTCTAAAATGGCTGCCGATCAGAGTAGGTTTCGGTTTTGGTGACGAAAGATCATCTCACTATTCGTTAGGCTCAGGTTTGGAATTTAAGACTTTCGCATTTAGTTGGGCGTTGCGAAGTTACTATTCACCGTTTCTATCATATTCAAAAGGACTTATATATTCCGCAGGTGCAATCCTGAAATTTTAATTTGTTAATCATAATTCGGGCAGGAAATTCCTGCCCTTTTTTTATTCAAAATTGGAGGAATTATGCCGATTGTTACAGTTGAAAATGCTGGTAATTTATCATCTGAACAAAAAAAACAATTAATCCGAAAAATGACAGATGTAATTGTGGAAGTAACTAAAAAACCTGAGAATGCTGTTTACGTGAGAATTGATGAAGTTCCACGAGAAAACTTTGGAGTTGGAGGAAAACCTTTAGGGTAAATTTCTAATATCTAATTTGTGATTACAAACAAAATTCCAGATATCAAATTATAGGAAAAGATATAGTATGTTCAATATTTTTTGAAAAACTGAATCACATTTATTTAAATTTGAAAAAGTGACAAGTTCAGAACTTCCGAAGTTTTTTATTTAAACAACATTTTAATCTCGTCACGAAAATTTTCTTCGTAATGTATTCTTAAGCGCACAGCCTGTGTGAAAATTAAAATATTAGATATAAGAATTGTCAGTCTGAGCGGAGTCGAAGACTCCCAATTCTTTCTAAAGTAAAAAATTAAATAAAATCCTTCGACTACGCTCAGGATGACATTTTTATTTAATTTGGTTAAATGTATAGTTCTCAGACACTCTGGCAACTTGGGAACAAGTACAAATTTTCAATTTCAAATTTTCAATTTTCAATCTCAAAGCAATCCCCATCTCTTTCTGAGGAATAATTCCGTACAGAAACAAATCAAAAATATAGCAATTAAATACCATTTCCGGTAAATTGGTAATTCGGTTTTCAGCTCTTCAATTTTAGAAATTGCCTTGGGAAATGTGAAATCCGAAAAAGTTTTCGCGTTTATTATTTTCCCATTGGTTTGTTTTGAAATAAAAGCAAGTAAAGGTTGATTAAATCCTCTGTCCCGAGCTTCAGGATTATCATCTGTAACCAGGAAATTGCCTGAAGTTTGTTGTCCGGTTTTTTCCGCAAAGATCGTGTAATTATATTTTCCTTTTTCCAATTCTTCAATTTCTGCGAAGTATTCATTTTCTTTTTCAAGCAGATATTTTTCAAAAATCCTTTTCTCATTTTGTTTTATTATCAGTTTTGCAGTAAGGTTTTTTATAGGTGCCAGTTTTTCATCAAAAGCAGTTAAGGTGATCATGATTTTTTCTCCTTCAAAGTAACTATATTTATCTGTGAAAGAGACGAAACGCTCTGTATTTGATGCACTTAACCACAAAATAATATTTGTCATAAAATCAGAATAATCGGAATTGCGAAGCTGCCATTTCCAAAGATTATTAAAACTGAAATAAAGCACTTTCCCATTTTCAAATTCATTAAATAGAATTGCCGGACTTTGCTCATCATTCTCTATTTTTGCCAGGATTTCTGCCTGCAATTTAGCGTTAACGTAAAAATAATCAACCGGTGGAATCTCATCCGTATTTTCCAGAAATTCAAATGTTTGAAATTTCTTACTTTCATCAGTAAAATAAAATGTGGATTTAAAGGATGATGTAATTCCGGAAAGATTTGCCGGCAAGATGTCATAAAGCGAAGTTAAAGGTTTTCCAAACAAAAGAAGACCTCCTCCGTTTTTCACAAAATTATTTATGATTTCTGTCTCGATGTGTGTGAGATTCAGAGAACCATAATTTACTAAAATCAGAACAACAGTTTCTTTTATATTTTCTGAAAGATCGGTGGTTTTCCTACCTTTTTTTAAGGTTCTATTTTTGAGCAGAAAATCCGAATTCCAGCGTTGATTTTTCTCTACCGCATCCAAAATGAATTTTAAATCCCAGTTCAAATTGTCGGAAACAATCAATATTTTAGCGCGATTATCCAGAACCTGAATAGCAGCAGGAAAGCGATTGTTTGCCAGATTTATTTCATTTTCCATATCAGATTCGATGACAACCTCAAAAGGCTGCAAACCGGTTTTCTCAAAAATCTGCTCAAAGATGATTTGCTGAAAATTATCATTTGAAAAATCAATTTTTCTTGTTTGAGATATTTTTCCATTTATTATCAGGTTTACTTTTGCTTTTTGATTAAAATTCAAGGCGGAAACATTTGCAATAATTGGAGTTATTTCATTTTTATATGCGTTTTTATTGTAGTTCAGGGTGAAAATTTCAAGGTCAAAATCTGTGATTTTAAAATCAGGATTAAATGTGAAAATGGGAATATTGATATCATTTAAAATGTTCAAATCATCATCTCTAAACCAACCATCTGAAAAAAGAAAAATATTTTTTACATCAGTTAGTCCATGCTTTTTGGAAATGTCTTCAAATGTCCTGGAAAGATTTGTAGAAGATTTTATACCATTCATTCCATTGGCGAATTCAATTTCAGAAACTTTATAATTTTGTGATACAAGTTTCTCTCTTATTTTTTCTTTAAAGTCTTTTAAAGCTGCAATTTTGTTTGTTTCGCCTTTTTTTTGATTCATGCTTTCAGAAACATCTGAGAGGAAAATGATTTCTGATTTCTTTGAAATCTTTTGTGAAAAGTAAAGAATCGGATTTAAAAGGAGTATCAAAACCGCAATAATTGAGACACATCTGAGAAAAATCAGAAGATATTTCTTTCCCTTTCCAATTTCAGGAATGGTTTTTTTATAAAATAAAATAATTAAAATTACAGCAATAAATATAAATAATAATATCATCATTTACCAGAATTTTTCAGGAGATATTGATCTCCAATAAAAATTATTTTTTACTAAATTTGAATTTATAACAATTGGTATTTTGTCCAATTTTAAATTTTCCTTTAATTTTAATAACATCCGGGACTCGAAACCTTTAAAAAGCGAAACATCTTTAGCGGAAATAATCAGAGTGGATGATATTTCATATTTTTCAATGATTTTTTTTAACATAACATTCGAGCTGACAAGCTCACCTATTGCAGGATGATAAGGACCTGCAACAATGGAGTTTTCATCAATATCTGAATGCAAACCGATTTTGATTATTTTTATGTTATTTTTCTCAAATTGGAGTTTCATTTCAGATACGATTTCAATTGCTTTTTCAATCGTGAGCGGGAGATATTTACCTTTATTAAACCATTTTTCCAGAACTGTTTCTTTTAATACAATTGTAGGATAAATACGTACGAAATCAGGTTGAATACGAATGGTAGTTTTTCCGGTTTCTTTTATGCTTTTCTCTGAGAAATCCGGCAGACCCGGCATCAATTGAATTCCAAGTTTGAAATTGTGTCTTTTAATTAATTCACAAGCCAAAATTGCAGTTTGAGAATGATATCCTCTTTTGCTCGCAGAAAGAACATCATCCGAAAAACTTTGAATACCAAGT
>CAYWPW010000003.1:6088-12849 GCA_964460095.1 uncultured Candidatus Cloacimonadota bacterium | reverse complement strand
ATATCCTCTTTTGCTCGCAGAAAGAACATCATCCGAAAAACTTTGAATACCAAGTTCAATGACTTTTACCTTATTTTCTTTGCAGAATCCAAGAATTTTCTCATTAATAAAATCCGGACGTGTTGAAATTCTGATACCGGAAATTTGAGCTAAAAAGGGTTTTATAAGATTAAAAAGTTCTTTTTGTTTTTCGATGGGAAGATTGGTGAAAGTACCGCCGAAGAAGGCAATTTCTTTATCTTTCAAAGCTGCATTTTTCCGACAAAAATTTTCAATTCTATTTGATATTTCTTTGGGATTTATATGAATTGTTTTTGTTATCAGATGCTGGTCGCAATAAACGCAATTAAATGGGCAGCCAAGATGAGGAATGAAAATGGGAAGAATCTTCATGATAGTTGAGAATTATAACTTCAATATTGAACATGCTTCATTGGCAGCATTTTGCTGAGCTTCTTTTTTGTTGGGTCCTTTACCAACACCGAATTTTTTCCCATTGATATAAACTTCGATTGTAAAAACTTTCTCATGATCAGGACCTTGTTCCTGGATGATTTTATAAACTGGAATAATTTGATATTTAGATTGAGTGTATTCTTGCAAAATGCTTTTGTAATTGATTAATTCGCTGGATTTGATTGAAGATTCAAAGTTTTTCAGAATAATTTTTTTGATAAACTTTCGAGCTTGTTGAATGTATCCATCCGAATAAATAGCACAAATTAATGATTCCATTGCATCGGATAGAATCGAAGAAGAATTTTGTCCTCCGCTTTCCTTTGCTTCAGAACTTAGATAAATATAATTTCCCAATCCGATCTGTTTAGCTTTCATTGTTAAAAATTTTCTGGAAACAATTTGAGATTTAAGTTTTGAAAGTTCTCCTTCGGAATATTTTGGGAATTTCACAAAAAGTTCTTCTGCCACAATTAAACCCAAAATCGAATCTCCCAGAAATTCCATTCGCTCAAAGGCAGAAGTTTCCTGAGTTGAATTACTGACCGAAGTGTGAGTTAAGGCAGAAATTAATAGAGTTTGGTCCTTGAAATGATAATTGATTTTATCTTGTAATTCTTGTAATAGAAGGTTATCGGAACTTTTATTATTAAAGAGCGAGAGAAGTTTTCTGATTTTTTTCAAAATGCAAAAAGGGCGAATTATTCGCCCTTATTTAATAAATTTTTTAAAAACTAATACTCCGTTATGACCACCAAAACCGAGTGAATTACTGAGCGCAACTTTGACATCTTTTTCAATTGCTTTATTTGGAACATAATCCAGATCGCATTCAGGATCAGGATTTTCATAGTTGATTGTGGGATGGATGATACCGGTTTCAATTGATTTGCAGCAGGCAATTGCTTCAGTTCCAGCTGCTGCTCCAAGCATGTGTCCCACCATTGATTTCGTAGAACTTATCTTAAGATTATAGGCGTGATCACCAAAAACGGTTTTCAGAGATGCAGTTTCATTTTTATCATTGAGAGGAGTAGAAGTGCCGTGAGCATTGAGGTAATCAACTTCTTCCGGTTTCAGATTTGCATCTGATATGGCAGCTTTGATTGCTCGTGCTCCGCCTTCTCCATTTGGTGATGGAGCTGTAATGTGGAAGGCATCAGATGTGGCACCATAACCAACAATTTCAGCATAGATTTTTGCATTTCGTTTTAAGGCGTGTTCCAATTCTTCCAGAATTAATACTGAGGATCCTTCTGCCATAATGAAACCATCTCGTTCTTTATCGAATGGACGACAGGCTTTTTGAGGAGCATCATTTCTTGTACTGAGTGCTCTCATTGCACAAAAACCAGCAACGGAAAGCGAAGTTACTGAAGCTTCTGAACCACCTGAGAAAATAATGTCAGCGTCTCCATATTGAATTGTACGGAAAGCTGTTCCCATTGCATGGTTTGCAGATGCACAAGCTGAAGCAATATTAAAATTGATCGATCTTAAGTTAAACTCGATTGCAGCTTCTGCTGAGGCGATGTTGGCAATCATTTTTGGAATAAAGAAAGGGCTTATTCTTTTTGGTCCGGAATTCACCATTTTTCTGGCTTCAATTTCAAAGGTTTCCATTCCTCCGATTCCAGAAGCAATTATAGCTCCAGCACGGTCATGATCAAAATCAGTTAAATTAGCATCATTTAAAGCCTCTTTTGCTGCTATAAGTGCAAATTGAGTATACCGGTCGAGTTTCTTAACTCTTTTCTTTTCAAAATAATCAGTTGGATTGTAATTCTTTACTTCACCGGCAATTCTACTGGTGAATTCATCAGTAATTTCAAAGTTCGTTATTAATTCGATACCGGATTTACCGGCAACAAGTCCTTTCCAGGTTTCATCAACATTGTTTCCAACTGCGTTTATTGTTCCCAAACCCGTGATAACAACTCTTCTTTTACTCATTTTTAACCTCTTAAAGTTAGATTTTTTTATAAAACTGAAAGAATTTCCTTTCAGGAAAATTAAAACAAAGGTGGAGTTTTAAAACTCCACCAAACAAAATTTCGAAATTAGCTGATCTTGGATTTGAGATAATCGATAGCTTTTCCAACTGTAGTCAATTTTTCAGCTTCGTCATCTGCGATATCAATTTCAAATTCCTCTTCGAATTTCATGATTAATTCAACTGTGTCGAGAGAATCTGCTCCAAGGTCTTCGATGAAACTTGCTTCCATTGTTACTTCACTTTCTTCTACACCAAGTTCTTCTACAATGATCTCTTTTACTTTTGCAATGATGTCCATTATTTCCTCCTAATTTTTTTACATTATCAAACCACCGTCGACCTGAATAGTCTGACCGGTTATATAATTAGCATCTTCCGAAGCTAAAAATAAACAAAGATTAGCCACATCTTTTGATGCTCCTATATGTCTTAAAGGAATTGCTTCCAAATATTTGTCAACAATTTCTTTTGGTAATTGGGATGTCATTTCTGTTTCAATGAATCCTGGAGCGATTGCATTCACTCTTATATTGCGGGATGCGAATTCCTTGGCAGCTGATTTTGTGAGAGTAATTATTCCACCTTTTGAAGCAGCATAATTTGCCTGACCAGCATTTCCCATAATGCCAACAACCGAAGAAATATTTAGAATAACACCTTGTCTCTGTTTCATCATAAACCTGCAAACTTTTTGAGTACAGATGAAAGTTCCCTTCAAATTTACATTGATGACTGCATCCCAATCTGATTCCTTCATTTTCATAAGAAGTCCGTCTTTGGTTATGCCTGCATTGTTAATAAGAATATTAATTTTTCCGAATTTTTGGAAAATTTCTTTGAATAGATTACCAATTAATTCTGAGTTCGTAATATCAATTACATATCCGATTGCTTTCAAACCTTTATCAGTAATTTTTTTAACTGCTTCATCAACTGTATCCTGAAATAAATCGAGAATAATAGATGTGGCACCATTTTCTGCAAAAGTTTCTGCAATAGCAAAGCCGATTCCTCTGGCAGAACCTGTGACAATAACTACTTTATTTTCGAACTTTTTCATATCGTCTCCAAAACTTCTACGATACTTTTCACATCTTCCACTTTATCAATGCTAAGAACTTTTACTTCACGGTTGATTTTCTTGATCATGCCAGCCAGAACTTTTTTGGGACCGAATTCAATGAATAATTTCACTCCGTTCTCGATCATAAAGTTTACTGAATCTACCCATAAAACAGCAGAAGTAACTTGTTTTGCCAGATTTTCTTTTATCTCTTGAATATTGGCTGTAGGCTCAGCATTCACATTGGCAATAACAGGAATTTCAGCTGGAGAAAATTTGATATTTTCCATTTCTTCTGCCAGCCAGGTTTTTGCTTTTTCAATCAAAGGTGAATGAAAAGGACCACCCACAACTAAAGGCACAACTCTTTTTGCACCGATTTCTCTTAAGATTTCACAAGCTTTTTCAACGCCTGCTTTGGAGCCGGAAATAACGGTTTGAACAGGAGTATTAAAATTAGCAGCAATCACAATTCCCTCTTTAGAGGCTTGCAAGCAGATTTCTTTTACTTTTTCCGAATCCGGTCCGATAATTGCAGCCATGGCAAACGGTTTTCCTTCATTTGCTTTGATCATGAATTCGCCACGCTTGCGTACAAGATACATTGCATCTTCCAAACTAAGAACTCCATTGGCAACGAGTGCGGAAAATTCACCCAGTGAATGACCTGCTACAAAATTTGGTTTAATCTCTTTTTCTGCTAAAAGAGTTTTCATGGCAACTATGCTATGAAATAAAATTGCAGGTTGTGTGAATTTTGTTTCTTTCAGTTTTTCTTCAGGACCTTCTTTCATAATTTTGAAAAGATTGGTTTTATTTTTTTCATCGAAATTCTTCAGAATTGCTTCATATTCAGGATTTTGTTCTATAAAGTCCATTGCCATGCCAATATACTGAGCACCTTGACCGGGAAAAATAAATGCAATTTTCACCATAAATTCCTCTCTTTTATAATCTGATTAATAAACTTCCGGAAGTTAATCCAGCACCGAAAGAAGCCATTAAAACCAGGTCTCCTTTTCTGATTTTGCCTTCTCGAATCGCTTCATCAAGAGCAATTGGTATTGTTGCTGAAGATGTGTTGCCATATTTTTCAATGTTGACAATTACCTTATTAGTATCGATTTTCATCTTTCTTCCGAGAGCATCAATAATTCTCATATTTGCCTGATGAGTAATTAACCAGTCGATGGAAGTAACATCCAGGTTGTTTCTTTTCAAGACGATATCACACATTGAATACATCGATTTCACAGCAAATTTAAATATTTTATTCCCTTCCATATAAAGTGTATGCAGATTTTTTTTCACAGATTCTTTGCAAGCAGGCATTCTGGAGCCACCAGCTTCTTGAATGAGAAGTTCATTATGAGTTCCATCTGCAGTGATTTCAGAATCTATAATTCTGGAAATATCTGTTGGTTCTTTTCGAGAGATAATGGTTGCGCCAGCTCCATCTCCAAATAAAATGCAAGTATTTCGATCTTTATAATTCGTGATTTTTGTCAGAATTTCTACTCCAACAACCAGGATATTTTTAGCGACTCCGTTTTCCACAAATTGTTTGGCAATATTGGCAGCATAAATCCAACCCGGACAACCAGCAGAGATATCAAAGGCAGGAAAGTTTTTTAATCCTAATTTCTTTTGCAGGATGCAGGCTGTGGAAGGAAAAGCATGATCACCGGAAATCGTGCCCACGATTATCATATCAAGGTCTTTGGGTTTTAAATCAGCAGCTTCCAGGGCTTTTAAAGCAGCATTATATGCTAAATCTGAAGCTGCTTCATCTTTACTGGCAACATGCCTGACAGACATCCCGGTTCGAGTGCGTATCCATTCATCGGAAGTATCAACCATTTTTGCAAGGTCGAAATTAGTAAGAATTTTTTCCGGAACAAAATGACCGGTGCCGGTAATTTTTGCATTATATTTTGCTATCATAATTACAACCTCTCATAATATTTTTTGGTGTGCTCAATAAAACCTGATTCTGCAATATTTACTGCAAATCTTATGGCATTCTTAATTGCTTTGGCATTTGCTCTGCCATGAGAAATAACAGAAATTCCATTTAAACCGACAAGCAAAGCTCCACCATATTCCGTATGATCCATTTTTTTCTTCAGATAGGAATAAACAGGATAAGAAAGAAGAGCTCCGATTTTTGCCACCCAATCCTTCTTCATCTGTTCTTTCATCATATCAAAAATTGCAAAGGCAACACCCTCAACAGTTTTCAACATTACGTTTCCCACAAATCCGTCGCATACAATAACTTCGAATTTACCGCTCAATATCCCTTCACCTTCGATATTACCTGCAAAATTTATATCAGGATATCTCGATAATTTAGAAAAAGCTTTTTTTACAAGTTCGTTACCTTTTGCACTTTCTTCACCGATATTTAACAAAGCGACTCTGGGGTTTTCATTCTTAAAAAAAAATCGAGCATATAAGCTGCCGAGTTTGGCAAATTGAACAAGATTTTCTGAAGAACAATCAACATTTGCTCCTACATCAAGAATAATGGTTGGTTTTTTCTTTGTTGGTAAAGTCATGGCAATTGCCGGTCTCAGAATATTTTTTATTCTTCCATAACCCAAAAGTGAAGCTGCCATCACAGCTCCTGTATTGCCAGCACTTACCAAACCATCTGCTAAGCCTTTTTTTTGTAAAGCAACTGCTTTTACAATGGAAGAATTACGCTTTTGTTTGGCAACGCTGGAGGGAGGATCCTCCATTGTGATAACTTCAGGAGCGTGAACTATTTCGATTCTTTTTTTTTCATAAAAGAATTTTTCCAGTTCTTTTTTCAGGATATTTTCTTTGCCAACCAGAAAAACTTTTTCACAAAGGTTTTCCTTAATTGCAAGAATTGCACCTTCCACTTCCGGGAAAGGTGCATTATCACTGCCAAAACCATCTAAAGCGATACGCATAAAATATTATTCCTGAAATAGGAATTTTATTCGCTGATTTCCTTAATTTTTCGTCCGTTATAGTATCCGCATTTCGCACAAATATTGTGCGGTTTAACCGGTTCACCACAATTTGAGCAAACAGCTATTGTAGGCATTTCAGCTTTATAATGTGTTCTTCTTTTATCTCTGCGAGATTTTGAGACTTTTCTTTTTGGAACTGCCATAATGCTTCCTTTAACTCCTTTTAAATGAATAAATTAACATTATATTATTAATTCAAAAGTCAATCTATTTTCAATGTTTTATGTGTCAAGATTTTTGG
>CAYWPW010000003.1:0-5988 GCA_964460095.1 uncultured Candidatus Cloacimonadota bacterium | reverse complement strand
TGTGTCAAGATTTTTGGCTAAACCATAAATCAGTTCCATTTCTCTGAAATATTTCTCGTCAAATTCAGATTTTGATGCAGAAAATGAATAACTCTTAAGTATTTTTTGAACGACTGATTTTCCAATTTTATCATCATCACAAAATACTTTTCCTATCTCAGAATTCTGCTCAACAAAGTCTCCGATTTTATTGGGGAGATAGGCACCTGCTGCGTAATTCAATTTGGAATCAATCATTTTTCTTCCTGCACCGATATCAATTAATGCATACCCGATTTTTTGAGTATTAATAGATTTGATCCAACCTTTTTTAGCGGAAATAATAGGGATTTGAAATTTTGCTTGTGGAAGCAAAGAAGCATCTTCACAAATCCTGGAATCCCCTCCCTGAGCTTGAATGAATCTCTTGAAACATTCCAGGGCTGAACCATTTTCGAGAACATTTTTTATCATTTCAATTGCTTTATTTTGACCTTTTGCTTTATTGGAAAGTAAAAGCATTTCTGCTGCTAAAGCCTTGGTTATGAGATGGATATCGCGTATTTGTTTTCCTTTTAAATATTCTATACATTCTTTGATTTCAAGAGCATTTCCCACATATTCTCCGAGAGGAGAATTCATATTAGAAAAAACCACAGAAACTTTCTGATCCAGATTTTTTCCTGTTTGCATCAGTAATTGTCCTAGCTTCTCAGCTTTTTCCATTTTTTTGATGAAAGCTCCGGTTCCAACTTTTAAATCTATAACGAGGTTCTTTGCTCCTTCAGCAATTTTTTTACTCATAATACTCGCAGTTATGAGTGGTAAACTATCAACTGTTCCGGTTACATCACGAAGAGCATAAATTCTGCGATCTGCTGGAACCAATTCATCCGATTGACTAATTATGCTGAAACCAACTTCTTTCACAATTTCTTTGAATTCTTTTTCAGATAGATTTGTGCGAAACCCAGGGATTGATTCAAGTTTATCCAAAGTTCCACCTGTATGTCCTAATCCTTTACCTGAAATCATGGGAACTTTACAACCACAAGCTGCGACAATCGGAGCGAGAACCAAACTGACTTTATCACCAACTCCACCTGTGGAATGTTTATCTACTGTTTTCATCTCATCTGGAAATGATATTCTTTTTCCAGAATCGATATAAACTTCAGTTAGAGTTTGAATCTCTCCAGAATTCATATTACTGAAATAAATTGCCATCAAAAATGCTGACATCTGGTATTCCGGAATTTCATTTTTCAAATATGATTCGATGAAAAACCGTATTTCATCTTTGGAAAGTTCTTTACCTTCCCTCTTTTTGATGATAATCTCAACAGGATTGAATTTCATTCTTTCTCCAATTATCGTAACTCAACGTTCTGCTTTGATAAAGTATCTTTTTCACAAACCAAAGTGTGTCAGGAGTTTGATTGAGGTTTCGATTACGTTACCACCAAACCTGATTTCCATTCTCATAAGTAAAAATACGTTCTTCTTTTCTTGAATCTTTCATAACAAGCCAGTAAAGACACTTAGAAGGAATATCTTCAAATAATAATGGTTTTCCTTCGCAGGTTTTTTCTCCCAAAGATATCCATTCATCATTCCAATAGAAAAGTTCGTATTCAGCATCTTTATCTAAAAAAATAATTTCTTTATTCTCAGTTGCTTGTTTGATAATCTTTCTAGTAACTGATATTAGTTTGAGATTTTGAGTTGTTTCAGTTTTATCAATTTTTCTTAGAGTTCCATCCTTTTCCAAAATGAATGCAGCACCAGCGGGAAGGAGCTCTTTATTTTTATAAAACATTGGAAGATAGGCAATATCAACACCCATTTTATCAAATGTAACATTATTAAGAGAATCAATTTTTCCCCAATGAATTGCTCTCCATTCACCAGCGTTGAAAACGCAAAGATATGCAAATTTCGTGCTATCTGGAATTTCATAATCTAATTGTAAAAAAACATCTGAGACTTTAGTATAAATGGAAGTCACATCGAGATAATTTCTACCGGCAAGCCAGGAAGGAGCTTTTTCTCCTTCATTAAGTTTGAAGGCTAGATTATCTTTTTGTTCAGAAAAAGTTTTTCGATACGCTTTTGCAAGTTTATGGTGTAAATTATAATCACCCGGATTTGCTTCAGCTCCCATAAATGGAACAGCTTTTCCACCTGGAATAATGATCGTATTCCAAGCGTGATTATTTCCAGTGTCTGCCCAATAAGGAGTGTAATCACTTGTTATTGGGAGAGCGTTCGCACGAAATGCATATATTGTAAAGTTAGTCATATCTTCACAGCGCCCAAGCCCATTTTGGAGCATTTCAGATAATCCCTGATCAGTGGGATGACAATAGAATCTGGAATCGAAACCGAATAAGCTTTTCACATCTTCATTTATCAATCTGGCAGCTTCGATCGGATCTGTTGGATCGTTCATTTCTTCGGATAAAGTTTCATATCTTTCCAGGAAAAACGATCTCCAGCTTTCCAAAGGTTCGCTACTTCCCCTGTAAGGCAAAATGTATTCTCGAAATTCATTATAAGAGAAATCTTTTGCCCAGGGCTTTTCCTGCCAGGCTTTGAATGCAAGTTCAATATTTTCAATCAGAAGCTCTGAATATATTGTTTCAATATCTTCCAATCTATTTTTCCGTTTCCAACTCAATTCCCCATTTTTATCTTCCAGACTATCAAGAGCAGGAATCATTTCATCGTAGTTTTTGTAATCCAAAATATTAAAGGGGATTTCCACTTTGTTGGAATCGTAAAGAGCGAATTCCACGTAACAATGATTTTTCAGATTTTCCAAAATGAAATTGAGTGCATCCAATTGTAATGAATCTTCTTTTGCTTGAAAATAGGAGATCGCTTTTTTAATTTCTTTTTTGTTTTTTCCCGCATCTTTTAAAGTTTGCGAAATGCTATCTGAATAATGAGTTACAGTGCAGGATAACAAAATCAATAAAATGCAAATCGAAAAAAAGTTTATATTTTTTTTCATGAGTCTTCCTTTTTAATGATCTCTAAAAATTTCTCTAACTGAGTTTTTGCCTGCCATTTCCAAAACAATTTTCCATCTATAAATGGAATTCTTTCTTGCTCACATTTTTGAATAAGAGGAGTTTTTTTATCAGAGTATGGTAAGTCAATGATTTTCATAGGAAATTGAAGATTTGTAGATTCAAAGAAGTTTTCGTTATTCATTCCAATTGGAGTGCAATTAATTATCAGATCGAAAGTAAGATTTGCAGCATCTTGCAAACGAATGAATTTATTATTATATTTTGAAGCTAATAGTTTTCCAATTTTCATATTCCTTCCAGAAATTGTGATATTCTTAAATTTTGTAAGAGAGAAAAGAGCAGTTTCTGCAGTTGAGCCGCTTCCAAAAATCAGGATATTATCGCTACTTTTTATTTTCAGATATTGAATGGATTTTTGAAATGCAATCGCATCTGTATTGAATATTTCTTTTTTTGTTGGAAGAAAGAGATTTGCTGTAGGTAGTTGAGATTGTAATTTTTCTGCAATTTTTGTTTTGAACGGCATCGTAAATGTAAGTCCGTAAAATTCACATTTATTTTTTGATCTTTCAAACCAGTCCCAAAAGTCATTAAAATCATTTCCAACAAAAGGCAAGTAAACCGCATTTATATTATTTTTTTTGAAATATTGATTATAAAATTCCAAACCCAAAGATTTTTCGACTTGTTTTCCTCCGATTATTCCACCGATCTTTGTATTTTTATTGATATCTTTCAAATTGAATTTTTCAGATTCAGCGATTGTTATTTGTCCCTTTGCTGTGGGAAATTCAGACAACCCTACATAAGTTCCGATCGATCCTGAAAATGGATACAATAGGCGCGAGAGTTTTCCCAGCTTTCCCATTCCAACCAATAAAACCGGTTTATTTGAATCAGAAATAAATAATTTCAATTTTGATAAATCTAAATAATTATTAATGTTTACAGCGATTTTTAGGTATTTGGAAGGAGCAGGATTTGAGAGATTAATAAAATATTCCAATTTCTTAAAGTCAATTTTTTCTGCAAAATCATGATAAGAAAGAATTAGATTTGATGTCGGTAATAATTGCCTTTTGTAAAGTTCAATTTCACAATCTACAAGACAATTATATTTTGAGATGACTTCCTTATAGAATAAGATTTTATTGGAAAAGCTTGATGGATATTTTCCACCTTCAGAAACATCTCGAATTGTAATTATAGTTTTTGAATCGATTAAATTCTGAGGAAATTTTTTAAAATCAGAATGAAAATCCAACCTGAATTCCAGCCATTTAAATTTATCTCGATATTCAATAACTTGCTTTGTAATGAATTTTTTATTTAAAAAAGGAATTGATAAAATGATCATAGACCTTACCTTAATCCTTAATCTTTTCCTAAGAGGAGAGGAAAGTAAAAAGGAAAATGATTTGAATTTTGCTGATTTCATTTATTCCCCTTCTCCTCACAAGAGAAGGTTGGGTTGAGGTGATAAAATAATCATTGGTTTTTCTTGCTTTCTGCAATTATTATTTTCCAGATATTTTCTACAAAATCTTCATCCAGTTCCCAAGTTTCTGCTTTTTCTTTAATATTGTTTAGAAGTTCATTTTCCCGTTCAGAATCCTCAATTTCGATATTTTTTTCCTTTTTGAATTTTCCAATAAGTTCGGAAATTTCTTTTCTCCTGAAAAGAGCTATCAGAATATCCTCATCGATTTTATCAATTGCTTCGCGATAATCATTCAGATCTAATTTATTGTCATTGATGAGCTTCTGATAACTGATGGCATCTGCAATAACTAATTTTATCATTGCTTTTGCTACTGGAATAATTCTTGGAATTATGCAGGTATCGTGACGACCTTGTGATTTAAAAGAAACTTCCTTTCCGTTTTTTGTGATGGTCCTCTGTGGAATATTAATTGATGAAGTTGGTTTAACCACAAAACGAAAAATGAGATTTTGTCCTGTACTGATTCCTCCTAGAATCCCACCAGAATGATTACTCAGAAAACCATTTTTATTGATTTGATCATTGGTTTCACTACCTTTGAGATTTGCCAGGTTGAATCCATTACCGAATTCGATCCCTTTTACTGAACCGATTGAAAGTATTGCTTTTGCTATGTTTGCATCGAGTTTTTCAAAAACCGGATCTCCCAAACCAGCAAGAAGATTTTCGATTTTTACTTCAACGATCCCTCCCACAGAATCTCCTTTTTTTTGAATAGAATCTAAGTAATTTTGCAGTTCTTTAAAGTTGGATTTATCATGCCAATAAAGATCATTCTGGAAATTCAGATCATATTTTTTTACAATAAATTTTCCAATTTGGATCGGATAACAATCAATTTTGATATTTTTTAAAAGGTTATTAACTAAAGCAGATGCAGCAACTCTGGAAATCGTTTCCCTGCCGGAAGCTCTTCCTCCACCGCGATAATCATAAATTTTGAATTTTCTGAAATATGTATAATCTGCATGTCCGGGACGGAAAAGATTCTTTAAATGTTCGTAATCTTCTGAGCGAATATCTTGATTGTAAACTACTAAACAGATTGGCATTCCGGTGGTTTTACCTTCAAAAACTCCTGAAAGAATTGCGATTTTATCTTTTTCTTTACGAGCAGATGTGAATTGCTTTTTCCCGGGTTTCCTGGAATCGAGGGCTTTTTGGATTTCTTCTAATGAGAATTCAATTCCAGGTTTAACATCCTCGATAACAACTCCGATTGCCGGTCCGTGACTTTCACCGAAAGTTGTGATTCCACAATATCTGCCAAAACTATTAGATTTCATCTTTCCTCGACTCTTTTCTAAACTTACCAAATTTTTTAAATTTGGGAAGTTTTATATTTATTTTTAATCAATTATTTTTTTCTTTTTGATTTAAAGCTGATTTCAAGCTTTTCATACAAATTTTCATTGTCAATGATTTTCAGATAAAACTTAATTAGCCACTAAGGACACAAAGAAACAC
>CAYWPW010000002.1:8648-23552 GCA_964460095.1 uncultured Candidatus Cloacimonadota bacterium | reverse complement strand
TAGATTCTTCCTTCATTTTTTAGAAGCTGAAACATTTTGTCTTTGTACTCAGGAAGAATCTTAACAGCACGGCAAACAATAATGTCAAATGTGTCTGCCCAGTTATCTTGCAGGTCTTCCAACCGTGAAACAATCGTGAAACATCTTTTTAAGTCAAGCTTTTTGATAATATTTCTAATAGAACCAACTTTCTTTTGTCGTGAATCGAGCAGGTATACAGAAGCGTCCGGGAATATGATTTTAAGCGGTATTCCGGGCAATCCACCACCTGCTCCAAAGTCGAGAATTATTTTTTTTGAAAAGTTTAAGAAACGAATTAATAAAATTGAATCTAAAAAATGTTTACTCCAATAATCACGTGCTTGCGTTTCACGTGAAACTAAATTGACTTTTGTATTTTCATTTTTTAACGCTTCCAGGTATTCCTCAAATGTGTGAATAACTCTTTCAAAATCTTTTTGATCAATGTGTTTTCTTAAATAATCTTCAAAAACTTGTTTTGACATAGCTGCTCCTGAACCATCATCTTCAAATTTCTAAAGGAGAATCAGGTGTCAAGCCCTATTGGATTTTTAATGTCATCTTTTACAATACAGTTATTATTTTTAAAGAGTTAATGTTTTTACAATCATCTAATAAAATTCACTGGAATCGGAGACACAAAATATAGATAACATATTATCACAAAAGGAAATAGATAACTTAAGGACTCGATTCAAAGAATTGATTTCTTCAATCTCATTCTTTTAGAAAACTAATCTTCATCAAATTGATATTAATAAATTATCTACTTAAAGTAAATAATTTACTTTTGAATAATCTTAATCAGAGATCATTATATTTTGGATTTTTATAGATTGAATTAAAATCACGTGCTTGCGTTTCACGTGAAACTAATGAAGCTTCAGTAAAAAAGAAAATAACCTTCAGAAAATTTGAAATAATGCGAATAGAAATATTAATTATAATCATTTTGGTTTTTGTCAATTCCGAGCTTATGAATTCGAAAACCATGAAACTCACTTGATCAAAAGAAAGGGAAGTAGGAAAAAGAAAAAAAATCTATCCAAACAACAGGTTAATTTTATTAAAGTGAGCAGAATGCCCAACTTCTTTAATTGCAATAGATTAGATGTAATGGCATGGTATCGAAAAGAAATTAAATTTGACAATAACTCACTCAGATATTTATTGTGAAACAGAGAATTAAAATGAAAAAGTATGAAATCTATATTTCAGGAAGAGTTCAAGGTGTGGGATACCGTTATTTTGTTTATTATCAGGCCAAAGCATATGATATAAAAGGTTATGTTCAAAACCTTATGGATGGCAGAGTTAAGGTGATAGCTATTGGTGAAAATACAAAGAAGTTTATTGAAGAGCTTCGCAAAGGACCAATGATGTCTCATGTTTCCGATATTCAAATTAATGAATTGAGTTCTACAAAAGAATATGAAGAATTTACTGTTAAATATTAAAGTTGATGTGCATAAGTAAGAAGTATCAGATGAAGATAGCGTTTTATATAAAAAAAAAGAAACCAATTTTTACCTATTATTTTTTAATTGCGTTTACATTTTCTTTTTTCATCGCAGGTTGTATTTTATCGAGTAATCCCATTTATTACACGCCATCAACGGAATATCACATTGTTCAAAAAAATGAGGATTTATCTAATATCAGCCGTAAATATAATATATCAAAAGAAAATCTGAAATTATATAATAATTTAAAGTCAGACCGCATTTTTGCAGGTCAGAAAATTCATTTATTTCCCAGACCTATAAGAAAGAGCGAATTTGTAACTGTTCGTTCTATTCCGGAAAGTAAAATTCATACAGTTAGAAAAAACGAATCGATCCATCGTATTGCCAAGATGTACAACCAAGAAGTTATGCAGATTCTGGAATTTAATGATCTGAAAACTTTTAAGCTTCATTTTGGACAAAAATTATGGCTCGAATCCGGTCATAATGTGTTTGTTTCTAAAGAGATTGAGAAGAAAATTGAAAAGAAACCTCCAACTAAGGAGAAAGTCAAAGAGAAAACACCTGATATCCGCAAAGATATCTGGGTGAAATTCTACAAAAAAGGCGAATTAATTGTACCTGTGCAAGGGATAGTGACATCCGAATATGGCAATAGAAATGGGATGGTGCACAAAGGCATTGATATTGCTGCTTCAATTGGTGAACCGGTTTATGCCGTTCTTAATGGAACAGTTGCTTTTGCAGGCACACAAAGAGGTTATGGCAATGTTATTATTATAGAGCACAAAGGTTATGTGATGACGATTTATGCTCATAACGAGACGAACCTGGTTAGATTGGGCGAGAAGGTGAAGCAAGGCCAACCCATTGCAACGATTGGAGAAACAGGCACGACATCAGGTCCTCATCTGCATTTTGAATACAGGGTAAAAGGGAAAGCAATCAATCCGAGAGATGTTTTACCAAATTTATAGAAGCGAGGTGAAAGTTGAAGAATAGAAAAGATATGTTTCTAATTGGAGAAGTAGCCAAAAAACTTGGCATCCATGACCAGACAATTAGGATGTATGAGAGAAAAAATTTATTTAAACCTCAAAGAACTGAAAATAATACAAGGTTATTTTCAAATAACGATATAATGAGAATTACGATAATAATAACCCTCACGCAAGAAGTTGGTTTAAATCTTTCCGGAGTAAAAATTGTTTTTGCTCTTTCAAAGAAATTGAAAATGTCCAATGATGAGCTCCTGGATTTTATTTATGACCATAAAAACGAATTCCAAATTTAAGGCTGAATAATGTTTGAAAATGTTTTTGAAGATAAAGCTTTGCAAAGCTATTTGAGGGATATCTCAAAAATAAAACCTCTTTCCAGGGAAGAGGAAAATGAACTTGCCATAAAAGCTAAAAAAGGTGATAAGCAAGCAATCGATAAGCTGGTCACATCCAATCTGAAATTTGTAGTTAAAATAGCTTCCCGCTATCAAAACAGAGGATTGAGCCTGGCGGAATTGATCAGTGAAGGCAATATGGGGCTGATGAGAGCTATCGAGAAATTTGAACCTGAACAACATAATAAACTGATTTCATATGCTGTCTGGTGGATTAGGCAGAGGATTCTTTTTGCTCTTTCCGAAAAAACTTCAATAATCAGAATGCCTTTGGGAAAAGCAAATATTGCTAACAAAATTAAGATGACAAGAAACAAAATCTTTATGGAAACCGGTAAAAATGCTTCCATAAAAGAGATTGCAAAACTAACAAATCTGGATGAAAAAACTATCAAAAAGATTTCAAAAGAAATTGTTAAAACTGTTTCTATGGAGGAAACAAGTTATACGAACAAACAAGAAAAAGTCCAATTGGGAGATTTCCTGGCAGATGAAGATTCTTTTAATCCTCAAACACTTTATTATCGGGAAAGAGTTCAAGATAGTATAGAAAAATCTTTAGAAAAATTACCTTCACGAGCTGCTTATATTGTGAAAGAATATTTTGGTTTAGAAGGACACGACAACAAAAATTTTGCCCAAATAGCAGAAGAGTTAGGTCTTTCCAGGGAAAGAGTTCGTCAAATCCAAAAGAAGTCTTTACAAAAGATTTTGAAAGACACATACAAAGAAGCGGAAAACGATATTGATTACCTGATTCAAGAGAATTTATAAACTTAAAAGAAAACAAAATAGCACTCTCCCAAAAAGACTGCTAAAAAATATTTGACAAACCAACAACGAAAAAAAATAAAGACGCAGATGAAATTTAGATGCAGATGAACGCTGAAAAAGGAACACGGATGACAACGAAAATTGAATATTTAATATTGAAGATTGAATATTAATCTCCGTGTGCTCTGTGGCAAAAAAATAGAACACGGACGACACTGATATTACGGATTATCACAGAAAAAAAATTAAGTTTGTGTCTTAGTGGTAAATCAGCGTTAAAAAAGAGACTAAAAAATAATTTGTGTTAATTCGTGTAATTCGTGGATAAAAAAGTAAAAAAAAAGGAGATTTAAAATGCCAGATACAAAAACAGGAAAGCTTTCCATTCATACAGAGAACATTTTTCCGATCATAAAAAAGTGGCTTTATTCAGAGCATGACATTTTTTTAAGAGAGTTAATATCGAATGCTGTGGATGCAATGAGCAAAAGAAAAGCAATCCAACCGGAACTGAAAGAAGAAGATTTGAAAATTGAAGTAAAAATTAATAAGAAGAAGAAAACGCTGCAGGTTATTGATTATGGTATCGGAATGACAGCATCTGAAATTAAAAAGTACATCAACCAGATTGCTTTTTCCGGTGCTGAGGATTTCATCGAGAAATACAAAGACAAGCAGTCATCAATTATTGGGCATTTCGGATTAGGATTTTATTCATCTTTCATGGTTGCCAAGAAGGTTACGATTGATTCTCTATCCTTTAAAAAAGGCTCAAAACCAGCATTTTGGGAATGTGAGGGAGAAGCTGAATATAAATCTGAGCTGGGGAAAAGAAAAGCAATCGGAACAACGGTAACAGTTTTTTTAAATAAAGAAAACGAAGAGTATTTAGAAGATTCTAAAATACGAGAATTAATTGAAAAATATTCGACTTTCCTGCCTTTTCCAATATTTCTGAATAAGGAAAAAGATGCAATAAATCACAAAGAAGCTTTGTGGAACCGTAAACCGAAAGATGTGAAGGAAGAAGAGTATAAAGAGTTTTACAAGAAGCTTTTTCATGATTATGAAGATCCGCTTTTCTGGATTCATCTTAATGTGGATTTTCCTTTTAATCTGAAAGGGATTCTCTATTTTCCAAAAATAAAAAACCAACTCGATTTGAATCAGGGAAAGGTTAAACTTTTCTGCAATAACGTATTTGTTGCTGATGGTTTGAAAGACTTCATCCCGGAATTTCTTTTGCTCCTTAAAGGCGGGATCGATATTCCTGAAATTCCCTTAAATGTATCTCGTAGTTTTCTGCAGCACGATAAACAGGTTAAAAAGATTTCTCAATATATTATCAAGAAAGTTGCTGATAGTTTGAAGGATATTTTCAAAGAAGACCGGAAAAAATATGAAGGATTCTGGGATGATATTCATCATTTTATCAAGTATGGTTTGCTGACTGATGAAAAGTTTTCCGAATCCATGAAAGACCACATTATTTTCAAATCTACTCGAGACGATTATGTTACAATCAAAGAATATCAGGAGCGAAATAAGAGCAAAGATAAACCGCAAAAAATCTTTTATGCAGCCAGCGAAGACACACAAGTTACTTATCTGAATTTGATGAAGGAACAAGGGATTGAAGTTATTTTTGCTAATGCTTTGATTGACAGTCATTTATTCCAACACCTGGAAATGAAAAACCGCGATGTTACTTTTGTTCGGATCGATTCTGAAATAAATGAAAACCTGGTTGATAAAGACAAAACTGAAATTGTAGATGCATCCAATAGAACTGTTTCCGAAAGAATAAAAGAAATATTTGACCGCACTCTGAATGATAAAATCGAAGCCAGTTTTCAAAAAGATGATTATGCGAAATTCATCAAAAAATTTCCCGAAACAATCAATACTTTAGCACCTTTTATTAGGACTGAAAAAGATTTTACGTATATCAAACCCTATGATATTCCTACCAATATCCGTGAAAAATTAGGTAAAGATGCATTCTCGGAAATTCTGAGTAAATTATACCTGCCAGTGACAACAGAAGTGAAATATCTGAAAGCTGACAAAATACCTGCGATGGTTGTATTTAATGAATTTATGCGTCGCTTCCAGGAAATGAATTATCTCTCTCAAGGCAAAGATTCTGATATGCTGAAGAATCATAAGATTGTGGTGAATCCTGAAAACGAGACGGTGAAGAAAATTCTACAGTTTGATGCAAACGGAAAAACCGAAGAAGTCGAATTGCTGGTTAATTATATTCATGAATTAGCTTTGTTGGAGCAGAAGCAATTTTCCGGTAAGGAATTACAATCGTTTATTGAGAAATCAAATAGGATTTTAGGGATGGTGAAATAGTAGAAAAGTATCCGTTGTTTAAACTTCCGAAGTTTTCGAAAACTTCGGAAGTTTTTTTTAATGACACAATTTTTTTCTTGACTTTTGCACATATGTGCATTATATTGTCTTTGTAAATTAATTGGGAGAATAAATATGTCGCGCCCTGAAAAAGAAAGGATGGTTCATAATCCACCGGTTTTTGTTAATTTCAAACCAGTGGGAGTTAGAGCTTCTTCATTAGCTCAGATTTTTCTAACTTTAGATGAATACGAGGCAATAAGATTGGCTGATTATCTGGGGATGGAGCATTCTGAAGCTGCTGCTGAGATGGAGATTTCACGTTCAACTTTTACTCGGTTGATAGAAAAATCCAGAAAAAAAGTAGCTGAATTTATGGTTGAAGGAAATGAACTAATAATCGAGGGCGGAAATATACATTTTCGAGGCAATCTTATCAGATGCCTTGATTGTGGACATATGTTCAAAACAAGTTTTGAAGATGAAATGACCAAGTGTCCTGTTTGCGGATCAGCAAATTTACTTGATCTCGCAGGAGGATTTGGTCATGGAAATTGTTGTAAAGGACGACATAGAGGAAGGAGGTAATTATGCCAAGAGGTGACAGAACAGGTCCTGACGGAATGGGACAAATGACAGGACGCGGAATGGGTTATTGTGCAGGTTATGATAGCCCGGGATTTACCAAAGGTATTCCGCGTGGTGGTGCTGGTTATGGAAGAGGATTTGGTCGTGGTTATGGAAGAGGTTTTAGAGGAGGATTGGGATATAATCAAAGAGGATTTTATCCTGGTCAGTATCCCACTTATCCTCAGCCGGGAAATTACTCGAATGTATCCGAGAAAACTCTCATTGAAAATGAAATCAAAGTTATTGAAGAGCAATTGCAGGCTCTCGGAACCAGACTCGCTGAACTCTCAAAAGAGGAGAAATAACTTCAAGTATGCCAGCGGTTAATCCGCTGGTATACTTTTTCAAAACAAATATGGAGGTTGTCATGCCAAGAGGTAATGGAACCGGACCTGACGGTCGTGGTCCTGTAACAGGCAGAGGTTTAGGTAGTTGTTTCAGGAAAAGAAAATTTTCACAAGGTTCTGTCTGGGGCACGATTTTTACAGCAATTGCCGGAGCTGTTATTAAAGATTTAAGTGGTCCAAGTAGCAGGATAAAAAAAATAACTAAAAAATTTTTCACACCTAAACAGGTTAAGAATGAAGAAGAAAGACCAAAATTAATTCAACCTGAATTTGAAGTTTTAGAAAGTGAGGGGAAAGATGAATAATAGAAACACAGGATCCGGAAGCGGTCTAGGTCGCGGTGAAGGCAGAGGAATGGGACAAGGTTCCGGACGCGGTTTAGGTCGCGGAGAAGGCAGAGGTCGAAACAGTGGAGGTGGGTATAGCATTGGTGGTTATTGTGTATGTGCCAAATGCGGAGCTAAAGTAGCTCACCAGCAGGGAGTTCCCTGTACAAACCAGAAATGTCCACAATGTGGAACCACAATGATCCGTGAAGAACTTTTAAATAGGAATAAATAAACAAAGAAGATTTCCATCTACTTTATACTAAAACTTATATTCCTAAAATAATATCTTTGACTTTATTATTTTGAGGAATACAAACATTAAGAGTATAGTAAAAAAAATGATAATTCTTTGCGTTCTTTGAGATTATGCGGGTATTTTTTAAAATAAAATATAAAAGGAATGAAAGATGAGAATAGCGATTTCAAGTGAGAATAATCAAGTAGCTGACCATTTTGGAAGGTGTTCACAATATACTATCGTGGATATTGAAAATTCAGAAGTAAAAGAGAGAAAAGTTGTAGATAATCCAGGTCACGCTCCAGGTGCAATTCCGGGATTTCTTAAAAAACAAGGATGCGATATAATAATCGCAGGAGGAATGGGCAGGAGAGCTCAAGGATATTTCCAACAATTTGAAATAGATTACATTATCGGTGTACATGGTAATATTGAAGATGTAATTAGGAATTATTTGAATGATACACTGGAAGCCGGAGAAAGCAGCTGCGATCATGGACAAGGTCATGGTGACGGCATGCATGGTGATAAACATTTCTAATGGTAATAAATAAAATAGAAAAAAATCATGATGTCAATTGCAAATGAAAATTAGTATGATCATTTAAATTTATAAGGAGGTTATTATGAAACGAATTTTAGCAGCTATCGACTTTTTAGATACCACAAATGAAGTAATTAATCGTGCAAAAAAAATGACAAAAGAGTCGAAAGGTAAATTACTTATAGTTCACTCTGAGACATTAGAATCATATCTTTCTTCAATAACTACAGAATTTAATCAAACACCCTCAATGGAATTGATTAATGTTCAGAAAAAAAAAATTGAAGAGAGACTTAAAGAAATTCACGATAACTTAAGTAAGGATGGGATTAGAGCGGAATGCATTTTAGTGGAAGGAGCAACAGTAGATAACATATTAAAGGAAGCTGAGATATTTAAAGCCGATCTTATTGTTGTTGGTTCTCATAAGCATGGAAAATTTTCCAACCTTCTGTTTGGAAGCATTCATAACTCTCTAACCGCTCTCTCTCCAATACCAGTCTTGATTGTACCTCCTGAAGCTAAAAATTAAAAATCATAACAGTATATTATGAATAGAATATACAAGGAAATTATTTGAAAATAGCAATTGCCAGCGGAAAAGGTGGTACAGGCAAAACTACCTTAGCAACGAATTTAGCAAGTTTCATTGCTGAAGAATATAAAGTAGTTCTGGTTGATCTGGATGTGGAAGAACCGAATTCAGGATTATTCATCAAAGGAAAGTTATTTTTTCAGACTGATAAATTTAAGATGGTTCCGCATTGGGAGAAAGAGAATTGTATTCTTTGCGGAAATTGCCAGAAAGTATGCAATTTTAATGCTATCATAAAACTGCCGGACCAGATCATGGTTTTTTCAAAATTATGCCACAGTTGTTATGCTTGCTCGGAATTGTGTCCTACAAAATCATTACCAATGCAACCGGAAAAGATCGGAGCCCTGAAACACTATAAAACGGGTAATCTGAATTTTGTGGAAAGCAAACTCGATGTTGGTCAAGAACAGGCAGTTCCACTCATTTCTCAAACCAAAAAATATGTAGATGAACAATTTAAGAAAAAAGTAATTAAAATATTTGATTCTCCACCGGGAACTTCCTGCCCCGTAATAGAAGCAACCAAAGATGCTGATTTCGTGATTCTCGTAACCGAACCCACACCTTTCGGTTTGTATGATCTGAAGTTGGCAGTAGAAACAATGCGGGAACTCGGCAACAAAATCGGTGTTGTCATAAATCGTTATGGGATTGGAAATGATGATGTTCTGAAATATTGCGAAAATCAGAATATACCGGTACTTGCTAAATTCCCGAATGACAGAAAAATCGCTGAATTATATTCCAGGGGAAAGCTTATTTATAAACAGATTCCGGAATTTGCTAGTATCTTAAAAAAAATGATGGAAAAAATATTTAATAAAATAGAAGGATAAATATCAATGTCAAATGTCAAATTTCAAAGGACAAAATTGAATTTTATTTCAGCTTATCCTTTCGCGTTTTTTAGCGTATTTCGCGGGCAATAAAAAATGAAAGAAATAGTCGTAATTTCAGGTAAAGGCGGAACAGGCAAAACCAGCATTACTGCTTCGTTTGCATTTCTTGCTAAGGAAGATATTGTTGTTGCAGATTGTGATGTTGATGCAGCAGATATGCATCTTCTTCTCCAGCCGGATTACGAGAAGTCAGAAGATTTTCACAGTGGAGTTCTGGCTGAAATCGATCAGGAAAAATGCATTAAATGTG
Source organism: uncultured Candidatus Cloacimonadota bacterium (assembly GCA_964460095.1). Lineage (GTDB taxonomy): Bacteria > Cloacimonadota > Cloacimonadia > Cloacimonadales > TCS61 > JABMPU01. The sequence goes on along the minus strand of CAYWPW010000002.1, from coordinate 13,699 downwards.
GAAAATGTGCGGAAGTATGTCGTTTTGATGCTATCCCCAAAATAAATTCACAATACATTGTTAATCCTCTCAATTGTGAAGGATGCGGATACTGCTATCATATTTGTCCTACAGATGCTATTCTTATGAAAGAACAAAATGTAGGGAAATGCTATACTTCCAACACAAGAATGAATAATAAAATGGTTCACGCAAGGTTGAATATTGGAGCTGAAAATTCCGGCAAACTTGTAGCAAAAGTGAAGAACGAAGCTAAAAAAATAGCTGAGAAATATCAGAAAGAATTTGTTTTAGTGGATGGTTCACCCGGAATTGGCTGTCCGGTGATTTCTTCTCTTTCCGGTGCGGATTTAGTTGTATTTGTAACAGAACCCACAATTTCTGCGTTCCACGATTTAAGACGTGTTTATGAGCTTGTAGAGCAATTTAAAATCCAAACTGTTTGTATCATAAATAAATCTGATTTGAATGAAACGATTTCACAAGAAATTCAGGAATTTATGAGGACAAATAAAATAAGTTTGCTTTCCTCACTGCCGTATGATGACAGTTTTACTAAAGCTATGATTGAAGGAAAAACAATTACAGAATTTAATGATGATATAAAGAAGCTATTAGAAAAAAGTTGGAGTGAAATCAAACAAATTATTGGTTCGGAAGTTGCATAGAAATCACATCAATCAATAACCCACCCCTTTAGGTGTGGGAAGCGAGATCATATAAAAAAGATAATACGCCGTTCACGGTGTTCTGACAAAAAAATATAAACGGTAACTTTCCGAATCTTAGTTGAGAGAATTCCTGAGAAGGAAGCTTCGGAAAGTAAAAAAACAGAATATCATAAAATAAATAAAAAACTTAATGTATCTTAGCGCCCTTAGTGGCAAAAAAAAAGGAGTAAAAAATGAAAATTATTTTTACAACAACAGGATTGGACTGGGATTCAAAAATGGATCCGCGTTTTGGAAGAACTCAATACTTCCTTATTTATGACGAAGACAAAGATGAATTAGTATCATACGATAACACAGCAATTGCAGATGTAGCTCATGGTGCAGGTCCGCAAACCGCACAGAAAATGTTTGAATTTAATCCGGATATCCTCATTACAGGAAATGGACCCGGAGGAAACGCTGGTCGTGTGCTTGCTCAATCAAATATAAAGATATTCATTGGTGCAGGTAATATGACAGTAAAAGAAGCATACGATACTTATAAAAAAGGTGAATTGAAGGAATTTTAAAACTCAATAAAACTTCCGAAGTTGTAAAAACTTCTGAAATTTTGGGGAGGATGAGGTGGAAAAAATTAAAGTTGCTTTTGCCACTGATAACGGCAGAACATTTATGGGTCGTCATTTTGGAGATGCAGATTTCTATGATATTTATGAAATAAGTGGGAATAAAGCTAACTTCATCAAAAGAATTGATAATACTGTTGATGAAGAGGAAGAAGTTCACGCAGATCCCAAAAAAGCAAAAGGAATTAGTAAATTATTGCTTCATGAAAATGTGAATGTGGTAGTTTCCAGAATTTTTGGTCCTAATATCAAGAGAATAAAAAAGAAATTTGTCTGCATCGTGGTTAAAGATGACGAGATAGAAGAAGGCATAAACAAGGTCTGCGCCAATATAGAAAAAATCTATAATGAATGGGAAAAAGGTGAAGAGAGAAAACATCTCTCATTTTAGAAAGACCAGAATTTTAAAAGATATAATTTATGAATGATTATATTGTAAAAAGGGCAGAAAAATTAAAAATGGATTTTGAACAAAAAGCTATCGAAATAATAACCGGGGTAAAGCATCCGGCTATACATCATACTTTGCATGATCTTGGTATAATCAGATCTTATGAAATTAAAGACAGTAATATCGAAATTTTGATGGCATTACCTGCTCCGAATATTCCACTTCTGAATATGCTGATTCAGAGTTTTAAACAACCTCTGGAAGAGATGGAAGCCAAAGTTAATGTGCAGACAGTTGTGATGACGCAGGAAGAATTGCAGAAATTTCTGACAATGGAACAAAGTGCCTGGAAAGGATTGTAAGAAAAAGCAATAACAAAACTTCCGAAGTTTTTGAAACTTCGGAAGTTTCTCATTGGAAAAATTATGAAAATATTAATGGTTTATGCAAATAGCTTTGCCTATAAAACAACCACTAAAACTCTGGAAGAATTTCCTGAAATCAATGAGAAAAAAGAGATTGAGCAAGCATTGATCGGTTTTATTCACATTGAAGAAAAGGATGAAGAAAATTTAACAAAAGTAGTTACCAAGATGATAAAAAACCTGAAATGGGCAGCGAATAAAAATAATACAAAAAATATTGTGCTGCACTCTTTTGCTCATCTTTCCGAAAGCAAGGCAGATCCCAAGATCACCAAAGAAATTTTTGATGCGGCTGAACAAAGACTCCTTAATTCTGATTTCAAGGTTTGGCAAACTCCTTTTGGTTATTTCCTCGATCTGATGGTCGATGCCCCGGGTTATTCGCTGGCACGAATCTTCAAAGAATTCTAAATAATGAATTTTATCTTAACGGAAAAAATATCTAAAATAAATTATTTCTCCTTCATCTGGCACGGAATTTTCCTTTCACTTGCTTCCAGTTTTATGGACGTGCATACTATAATTCCTTCAATGCTGATCAAAGCTGGAGGAAATTCCATTATGCTGGGACTTCTAACAGCAATTATGGTGGGAGGAGCAGGTTTGCTGCAAATTGTTTTTGCCGGATTTTTATCCAATCAAGCACATAAGAAAAAACCACTTTTACTGGGAATAAATTTAAGGATAGTCGCTCTTTTATTTTTGAGTTTAATGCTGATAAAATCAACGTCTATCAGCAATACTGCCGTAATTATTTTCATTTTTGTTTTGATCTCTTTGTTCTCATTCAGCGGTTCTTATGCTAATATTTCGTATGTGGATGTGATGGGAAAATCAATTTTAAGCGAAAAACGCAAACAATTTTTTACCGTCAAGCAGACTATCAGCAGTTTGGGAATTTTTATCTCTGCAATTGTGGTTAGTTCAATGCTGAAACATTTTTCCTATCCTGAAAATTATGGAATCTTATTCTTGATTGCGGGAATACTTTTATTCATTGCTTCTCTCGGTTTTTGGAAAATTGAAGAAATCAGCACCAATGTCATGCAAAAACATAATTTTAAAGAATATTTGCAAAAAATACCTCGTGAAATTTCTCATAATTCCAATCTGAAAAATTACTTATTCATCATTAACAATCTTGGTCTCTGCTTCAGTTTTATTCCGTTTATGATTCTTTTTGCCAAAAAAAGTTTTGGTTTGAGTTATCATCTAATCGGGAATTTTCTTATCTATAAAATTGTCGGAATGCTTGTAACCGGTTTTATTCTTTATAAAAGATCGCAAAAATTTGAATATAAAAAACTGCTCTATTTCAGTCTTGTTTTAGGTATTTCTCTACCAATATTGAGTTTGATCTTCAGTCATAATCTTTTCATTTATCAACTCATTTTTGGTCTTTCGGGTGTTTTTATAACTGCTTACAGAATCTCTGCCAGCGGAGTTTTAGTAGAGATTTCAAATAACGAAAATAGAGCGATTTATACAGGAATTTCCGGTGCTGGAAATATTTTGCCTACGATTTTTCCGTTAATTGCCGGTGTTCTCATTTCCATTTTGGGTTACACAATAACCTTCATCATCGTTTCAATGATCGTGAGTTCAAGTTTTGTTTTTATCGCCAGATTAGATTGTAGAAAAGTTTCTTTGGAAAGGGTAAAATTTTAAATTGAAAAATCCGTTTAATCCGTGAAATCCGTGAGCAAAAAAGCATAGGATAAATATGACCAAATTATCAAATTGGGAAAGCAAAACAGGAGTAGAGTTCCTGAAAAAAGTTGGCATCAAGAAAGGTGACAAAGTTCTCGATTTTGGCTGTAACATTGGAAACTATACGATTCCTGCTGCTAGCATAGTTGGAGAAAAAGGAACTGTTTTTGCCATCGATGAGAGTGATTCAACTTTTGATCTGATAAAAAGTAAAGCCAAATTAATTAAATCGGATAGCATCAAAACGATTAACACAAATGGTGATTTGAATTTTAGTTTTACTGATAATTTCTTCGATTTTGTGATGCTTTACGATGTTCTTCATTATCTAAATTTCCAACTAAGAGAAACTCTTTATCAGGAAATTTTCAGGATTTTAAAAATTGACGCAATCCTTTCTGTTTATCCTAAACATATTATCGGAAATTTTCCGATGATGGAATTTAGAAATGTTTCTCTGCTGGAATTGATCGCTGAAATTGAAAATAATGGATTTGAATTTTCTCAAAAAATTTGTGAAGAATTAAGTCACGACGGACATCTTGAAGATGGATGTATTGTTAATTTTAGGAAAAAACAACTGGATAAAGAATAGGAAAAATTTTGGCAAAAACAAGAGTATTCGATGAAAATCTTAACGAATATGAGCAGTGGTTCATTATCAATGAATTTGTTTATCGATCGGAATTAAAAGCAGTTCAAAAAGCCATTCCCAAAAATAAAAAAGGTTTTGAAATAGGAATCGGGAGTGGACTTTTTGCGAAACCTCTCGGGATCGAGGAAGGAATAGATCCTTCATCCAAAATGCGAAAAAAAGCAAGAGAAAGAAACCTTAAAGTTATTGATGCTGTTGCTGAAGATTTACCTTTTCCAGACGAGAGTAAAGATTTTGCTTTGATGGTAACCACTATTTGTTTTGTCGATGATATGTATAAATCTTTTCAGGAAGCACATCGCGTTCTCAAGCAAAATGGTCATCTGATAATCGGCTTTGTAGATAAAAATAGTCCCATTGGAAAGCTCTATTTAGAACATCGAAATGAAAGTTTATTTTATCAAGATGCGATTTTTTTTGGAACTGAAGAAATTTATGAATTGCTGCAAAAAACAGGATTTAAAATTGAAGAAACTTTTCAGACAGTTTTTGGAAAATTAACCGAAATCAAGCAAATTCAAGAAACAATAGAGGGATTTGGAAAAGGTGGTTTTGTCGTTATTAAAGCAA
>CAYWPW010000002.1:0-8548 GCA_964460095.1 uncultured Candidatus Cloacimonadota bacterium | reverse complement strand
GGAGTAAATATGAATTCAGAAAATTATAAAAATCAAATCAAAAAAGATAGAAAAGGAAAAGATGTTTTTTTCAAACAAAATTTTCAATCACCTATTTCGCTGGAAGAAAGAGCAAATTTTACAAAATTAGACTACTATGAACCTGATTTAAAATATAGATTTGAATTGGAATTAGAAGAATTTGAACAAAAAGAAAAAGTAAAAATCGAAGATTCAGGTGGAAATTTAAGAGATTTTCTGAAATGGGGAAAATTTATTTTCGAAATTGAAAACAGTATCTACATTTCAAATGCATACAAATCTGAAGAAACAGAGACTCGACTTTTTATTCCCTTTAAAGATGCAACCAGCGGAAAGGAAACTTACGGGGCAGGTAGATATTTAGACCTTTATGAAGAACGAGACAAAACAGGAAATAAGTGGATATTGGATTTCAATATGGCAACTAATCCCTGGTGTGCTTATAGCCATAATTATGTTTGTCCCTTAATTCCGTTTGAAAATATTTTAAAAGTAGAAATCAAAGCAGGTGAAAAAAATTACAAAAAAAATTATGAATAAGAAAAAATATTACCCGGATTCAAAAGTAGAAATTCACAATTTTGCCGCAAATTATTACGACACTATTTTGAATATTGCTTCTTTGGGAACTTATCCGTTCTTTATTCGTAATGCTGTCTCTCAAATGAAGATTCTGCCGCAAGATAGAATTCTTGATCTTGGTGCAGGAAGTGGACGAAATGCACTTTTGATGCAGCAATTTCTTTCTGAAGAAGGTGAGATCATCGGTCTCGATATTTCCACAGAAATGATAACTCAATTTAAAAAGAAAAGCAGAAAATTCAACAATATAAAAATCATTGAAAAACGCATCGATGAACCGTTGCGTTTCCAACAAAAATTTGATAAAGTTTTCATCTCATTTGTATTGCACGGTTTTCCGCAAACTATCCGTAAACAGGTAATTCAAAACGCATTTCAAGCTCTGAAGCACGGTGGAATTTTCTTCGTCCTGGATTATAATGAGTTCGATTTGAACAAAATGCCCTTTTTCTATAAAATTCCGTTCAAGATCATCGAGTGTCCTTATGCTTTTAATTTCATCGATAAAGATTGGAAACAAATTTTGTCGGAAAACGGATTTTCCGAATTTCAGGAATCTCTCTTTTTCAACAAATATGTCAGACTACTGGGAGCAAAAAAATAAATGGTTATGCATAATAAAATGAAAGTTGCTATACCAACAAATGACGGTGAAAATATTTACCCAAAAATGTTAGGGAAAGTAAAAGAATTTTATGTTTATGAGATTAAAAACGATAAAATTAGATTTCTTGAAAAAAGAAATAATCCCTTTGAAAACACCTTACAACCCTTAAAAACTCTGGAAGTATATGAGATAATCAGCGATTGCGATATTATCATTTCTAAAAAAATCGGTAAAAGGGGAATAAAAAGATTAGAAGAAAGGGGTTTAAAACTTTTTTTTGGAAATGGGAAAATTTCAGATGCTTTAAAAGAATTAATCGGAGGAAAAATGTTAGACTTAAAAAATCAATTTATTTTTGCACCCATCAAACTTGGGTATAGCGAAAATGGAAAAATCAATAATCGACATCTTGCTTTTTATAAAGAAAGGAGTCAATTTTTGGGAGCTGTTATTCCGGAACCTTTTTATCTCGATAAAGGATTAAGAGAAATTCCCACGCAATTGGGAATCGATAATGATGATAAACTCGAAGGTCTGCAGAAACTAACAGAATTGATCCACGAAAATGGAACAAAAGCAATTGCTCATTTGAATCATCCGGGAAGAATGGCAAATCCCAAAATACCTGGGAATTATTATGTTTCTTCTACTGCTCGAGCCTGCGAAAGTGGTGGAGCAATTCCTCAAAAGTTGGAAATTGAAGAGATGGGAAAAATCAAAAAATTATTCATCGATGCTGCTGTCAGAGCAAAAAAAGCAAATTTTGATTTTATCGAATTACAATTTGGACACGGATACTTGTTAGCACAATTTATATCTCCTGCAGTTAATGACAGAACAGATGAATACGGCGGTAATTTTGAAAACAGAATCAGATTTCCTCTCGAAATCTTGAAGGCAATTGAACAAACTGTCGATATTCCTATTATTGCTCGTTTAAGCGGAGATGAGATGACAGAAAAGGGAATCAAACTTCCCGAGATGATCAAATTTTCCAAGATTCTGGAAGAAAACGGAATCGCTGCTCTTCATATTTCTGCCGGAACAGTTTGCTCGACTCCACCCTGGTATTTTCAACATATGTTTGTGTCCAAAGGAAAAACCTGGGAAATGGCAAAAAAAATTAAAGAAAGTGTTGGAATTCCCGTTATCGCAGTTGGACAAATTAATGAAATTAAAGACATCGATAAAATCATTAACAATCAAATGGCTGATTATATTGCAGTTGGAAGAGCTGTCGTTGCTGATCCGGATTTTATCGGAAAGTATCTGGGAGAAGTAAAAGGTAATGTTGCTTCCTGTTTGGCTTGTGCCGAAGGTTGTCTGGGAGGTGTGAAATCGGGTCAAGGTTTGCAATGTCTGGTAAATCCGGCAGTTGGCAAGGAAAGAGAATTAGTCGTCAAAGCCGAACAATCTAAAAAAATTGCGGTTGTCGGAGCAGGACTTGCTGGAATGGAAGCGGCAATTAAACTGAAAAAACGAGGACATAAAGTTGATCTTTTTGAAAAAGAAAAATTGGGCGGTCAATTTATTTATGCTCCTCTTACTCCTCACAAAAAATCGATGGAGAAATTAATCCCATATTTTGAGAAGGAACTAAAATCTACGGGAGTGAATATTATTTTCAAAGAAATCACGAATTTTGAAGATATTGCGAAATATGATGCTGTGATTTTGGCAACCGGCTCTAAACCGGCAGTTCCGCAGATTGAAGGATTAGACAAATTTTTCTGGGCAGAAATCTTATTGAAAGAAAATTTACCTGAAAATAAGAATGTTCTGATTATCGGAGGAGGTTTAATCGGAGTCGATATTGCTACGGCTTTAATTCCAAAAGGAAATAAAGTTACAATTGTGAAACGAACAACCGATTTCGGTGAAGATATGGAAATGATCTCCAAAAAACTTTCGCTGGCGATTATGAAAAAAAATCAAACCGTTTTCAGTGATCACACTCAGATCAAAAAAATCGAAGGGAAAACAGTTTTCGCTGAAAGAAATAAAGAATCTATAAAGTTTGAGGACATAGATTTGATCGTGGTTTCTACTGGTATGAGAAGTTATAATCCTTTGGAAGAAAAATTGAAAAGCAAGATTCCTCTTTATGTTATCGGAGATGCCCAAGAAATTGGGAATGCCCAGGATGCTATAAGAGAAGGATTTAAAATAGGGCAAAAATTATAATCCAATTAAACAAAAATATTAGAAATGAAAAAAATAGGAGATAAAATGCTTAAAGAAAGAATGAAAATTAATGAAGAACTTTATAAGCAAATGGAGTCGGAAACTCTGGCAAGAAAGAGTGACAACATTATCAGAAATAGCATCCTGAATGTAGGATTGGATGAAGTTGCCTTGAATCATCAATCTAAAACTGATATGCAGCATACTTTTTCTTTGGAACTGACCACAGGAAAGATAACATCACAAAATAAAAGCGGTAGATGCTGGCTTTTTGCCGGATTGAATACAATGAGATTCAAAATTATGAAAGACCTTAATCTGAAGAATTTTGAACTCTCTCAAACTTATCAAATGTTCTTCGATAAAATAGAAAAAGCGAATTACTTTCTGGAAAATATTCTGGAGACCTTAGATAAAGATACAGATTCCAGAATTATAATGTGGCTGTTAAATGCACCGCTGAATGATGGCGGACAGTGGGATATGTTCACCAGTATTGTGGAAAAATACGGAGTCGTTCCCAAATCCGTGATGCCGGAGACATTTCACAGTAGTGATTCTCAAAGAATGAACCATATTCTTACTTTGAAACTACGTGAAGATGCTTCTCGATTACGAAAGGATTATCAAAAGGGGAAATCGAGAGAGAAATTAAAAGATGATAAAAAAGAGATGGTTTTTGAATTTTATCGACTGCTGACGATGTTTTTGGGAATTCCTCCCCAAAAATTTAATTTTGAATATGTCGATAAAAATAAGAAATTTCATCGTGATAAAAATCTAACACCTGTGGGATTTTACAAAAAATATGTTAATCTCGACTTGAAAAATTACCTCAGCATCATCAACGCTCCTACGAAAGATAAGCCATTCAATCGCACTTTTACGGTTCAATATCTGGGAAATGTTATCGGCGGAAATAAGGTCAAATATCTCAATGTAGAGATGAAAACTTTCAAAGAATTAGCATTAGCACAGCTTAAAGATGGAGTTCCTGTCTGGTTCGGCAGCGATGTCGGGAAAAAGATGCTTCGGGAAAAAGGTATTTTGGCTGAAAATATCTATGATTACGAAGAAGTGCTCCAAACAAAATTTGCTCTCGATAAAGCCGGCAGACTCGATTATGGGGAAAGTTTGATGACTCACGCAATGGTTTTCACAGGTGTGAATTTGATCAATGGTGTTCCCGACCGTTGGAAAGTGGAAAATAGCTGGGGTGAAAAAAACGGCGAAAAAGGTTATTTCGTCATGAGTGATAAATGGTTTGAAGAATACACATACCAGAGCGTCATCGACAAAAAATATCTTTCCGAGGAACTCAAGAAAGCGTGGGATTTGGAACCGATCATCCTGAAACCCTGGGATCCGATGGGTTCTCTGGCAACTCACCTGAAAATGTTTTAATGCAGTGAAAGCTGGAAAAGGAACGATGCGATGATCGAAAAAGCAGCCGAAATAATTAAAAATGCGATTCACTTAACCGCATTCACCGGCGCCGGAATTTCTGTAGAAAGCGGAATTCCTCCCTTTCGCGGGGAAAATGGTTTATGGAGTAAATTCGATCCGATATTTTTAGACATCAATTATTTTCACAAAAATCCTCTGCAATCATGGAAACTGATCAAAGAAATTTTTTATGATTTTTTTGGGAAAGCAAAACCGAATACTGCTCATTTTGCCCTTGCAGAAATGGAAAAAATGGGATATACAAAAGCAGTCGTCACTCAAAATATCGATAATCTTCATCAGCAGGCAGGGAGCAAAGAAGTTTATGAATTCCACGGCAATTCCAGAGATTTGATCTGTATAAACTGTAACAAAATTTATTCCGCAAAAAACATCGATCTATCTCATTTACCACCCAAATGTGAAAAATGTGGAACTGTTTTAAAACCTGATTTTGTCTTTTTCGGAGAACCGATTCCTGAACCGGCAAGAACAAATTCCTTTACAGAAACAGAAATAGCCGATGTTTTTATTTTGATCGGTACAACAGGTGAAATTATGCCTGCTTCTATAATTCCTATTGAAGCAAAAAGGAATAATGTGAAAATCATCGAAGTAAATATCCAGTCATCAAACTATACAAGTACGATTACCGATATTTTCTTACAAGGGAAAGCAACTGAAATAATGGAAAAATTAGTAAAATTTTTGGAGGTGAATTAAAATGAAAATAACAATAGTCTATGATAATACTTCCAACAAAAATGATTTAGTAGCAGATTGGGGATTTTCGTGTTTTATCGAATTTAACGATAGGAAAATTTTGTTCGATACCGGCGGGAACGGAAAGATATTACTGGAAAATTTGAAAAATCTGAACATCGATCCGGGAAAATTTGATGATATTGTGATTTCACATCCTGATTTTGACCATATTGGCGGACTCTCATATATTTTAAATTTGAATCAAAATGCTGTTATTCACAATCCCATTTCTTTCAGAGGAATTCGATATCTCAATGAAGTGATATATTACGATAAACCCACAGAAATTTATGATAATATTTTTACAACCGGAGAATTAGAAAAACGGGAGCAATCTTTAGCAATTAAAACCGGGAAGGGCTTAGTTCTTATCATTGGTTGCGGACATCCAAAAGTTGGGGAAATTATTGCTTCGATATCTAAATTCGGAGATGTCTTTGCAATTATCGGTGGTTTACACGGATTCGATGAATTCGAACTCCTCAAAGATATCGAGATAATCTGTCCTACTCACTGCACCATATACAAAAATAAAATTAAATCACTCTATCCGGGAAAGTACATCGAAGGCGGTGTGGGGAGAATAATTGAAATTTAAAAGCGTAAAATTTATTATCAAAAAAAATAGGGAGATTACAAAAAAATATCCGGAATTGATGCTTCTGGTTGCTTTATGATGAGAATATTGGTGTAGATGTAGATAATAAAAAAGAGGAAAATATGAAATATTTATTTGGACCGGTTCCTTCCCGAAGATTGGGAATTTCTCTGGGAGTAGATCTGGTTCCTCACAAAGTTTGCAGCTTAAATTGCGTTTATTGCGAAGTTGGTAGAACCACCAATCTGATTATTGATCGCAAAGAATATGTTCCGATCGATGATGTTATCAAAGAACTTAATGATTATCTTTCCGAAAGCCCGGAGCTTGACTTCATTACTTTTTCCGGTCAGGGAGAACCAACCTTGAACAGCGGTTTGGGAAAAGTTATTTCTTTTATCAAAGACAATTTTCCACAATATAAAGTTGCAGTTATCACAAACGGAACTCTTTTCTTTGATGAACAAGTCAGGAATGAAGTAATTCGTACAGATGTTTTACTGCCTTCTTTAGATGCTGCTTCTAAAACGGTATTTCTGAAAATAAATCGTCCCCATAAAAATCTATATATCGATCAAATTATCGAAGGTCTTATCCAATTAAAAAAAGAATTTGAGGGTAAAATATATTTAGAAATTTTCTTTGTTCCAAACTATAATGACAGCAAAGAAGAACTAATTTTATTAAAAGAAAATATCCGAAAAATCAAACCTGATTTAGTTCAATTAAATACTCTTGATAGACCCGGAACAGAAAGTTGGATAAAACCCGTTTCTAGAGAAAAATTAAAAGAAATATCCGATTTCTTCCAACCTATTCCTGTTGAAATTATTGCCAAAGCAGAAACCAGAAAACAAATTCAAAGTTTTAATCAAAATATTGCTGACCAGATATTTGAAACGATCAAAAGAAGACCTTGTACGGATACTGAACTGGCCGAAATACTTAATCTTCATTTGAATGAATTAAATAAATATCTTAGCGAATTGATTGATAATAAGACAATTACTTCAGAAAGAAAAAAAAGAGGAATTTTTTTCAAAATAAAAAGAAATGTTTAAATATGAAACTAATTTACTATATATTTTCGAATAATTTCATTAATTTTCTAAAATCTATGAATTTTTTTAAGGATGTAATATCTTAAACCATATTGGAATCAATATTGGAAATGTCTCAGAGATTAAGAATTTTTACCAGGATATTTTAGAAATGAAAATTGTAAAACAGTTTACAATAAACAGAGAATTATCAAATAAGATTTTCAATATAAACGAAGATACAGATGTTTATTTAATGCAAAAAGATGAACTGTTATTTGAATTGTTCATTGAGCATAATTCAAATGCAAAGAACTATTTTCACATTTGTTTGAATGTTCATTCTCGTGATAAATTGATCGAAAAAGCAAAAAAACAAAATTACACTTGCACTATAATTGTAAAAAAAAATTATAATCTTGTATTCATTCAAGATAAAACAGGTAATCTTTTTGAAATCAAGGAATTATGAAAGTTTTGGGAACATTATACTTTGATTCTGTTCTGTGAACAAAGATAAATATAATAGATAAAAGGTGGAAACAATGAAAGAAAAAATTAGAATTTCCAATCGCGTAATGCAGATACAAAAATCTGCCATTCACGAAATGACAAGATTATCGAAAGAGATTGATGATGTTGCCTTTTTATCGTGGGCAAAACCAACTACAGATACTCCGGAACATATTAAGGAAGCAGCTATATCTGCCATAAAAAATGGGCTGGTCGGCGGATATTCACCTACTGATGGTCTGGTCGAATTACGCCAGGAAATCGTTAAAAAACTAAAACGTGATAACAACATAAATGCTGATATTTCTCAACTATTAATTACAGTCGGAGCAATCGAAGGACTGGCAGCAGCAGTAATGGCTGTTATTGATCCTGGAGATGAAATTGTTCTTCCTACTCCAACTTATTCCACTCATATTCGTCAGGTTCAGATTGCTTCTGGAAGACCTGTTCTGGTTCCCTTGATCGAAGAAAATGATTTTGCATTGGATATTCAGGCTATTAAAAATGCAATAACTCCGAGAACCAAAGCGATAATGTATTGCAGTCCCAATAATCCCACAGGAACTGTTTTCCCGGAAGAACAACTTCGCAAAATAGCAGAAATTGCCTTGGAAAACAACTTGATGATTATCACAGATGAAGCTTATGAATATTTTATCTATGATGACGAGAAACATTTTAGTATTGGCTCAATTCCTGAAATGAAGAAAAATGTGATTAGTTGTTTTACATTTACCAAAACTTATGCTATGACTGGTTGGAGGATTGGTTATCTTCATGCAGATGAAG
>CAYWPW010000001.1:0-26455 GCA_964460095.1 uncultured Candidatus Cloacimonadota bacterium | reverse complement strand
CAGCTTTTATATTTATCTGGTTTCTAAAAATTAATGACATCCTTTATAAAGAAAACTACATTAAAAGGATTTCTGATAATACTTTGGTAGCTTTATGCCTGATGGTCGCTGAAAGTAATCCAAAAGACAAAGATATCATCGTTAAGATGATTGTTAACTTGATTAATTAGAATATCTTCCGTCTTAACTCAAGTCATCCTGTAGTATTTCCTCCAGCATTTAACGGATTCGTGGCTAAAATCTTATATTGATGGAACGTCAGTAAGATATTCGATTTTTTCTGCAGCTCCTTTATGTTTCGGATTGAGTTTCAAAACTTTTCTAAATATCTGAATCGCTTTATAAATTTCATGGTTGTGTAGATAAGCCAGCCCCAGGTGATAATGAGCTGAAACATGGTCCGGATGAATTTTAATTAAATTTGAAAAACCTGTAATTGCTTTATCATAATCACCGGTGGATTTGTAAGCAATAGCTCTGTGGTAATTTACGATAAAAGGTTCGGGCGTTTTTTCCAACAGTTTTGAATATGCTTCGATGCTTTTATCTTCTCTGCCAAGATGATAATAACATAATCCGAGCCAATTATAAGCCATGTAAAGTTCTGAATCCTGGGTTAAAACTTGTTTGAAAGTATCAATTGCTTTTCTGAATTGGGCATACCTGTAATATGAAATCCCAAGTCTGTAAAGAGCATAACTGTAATTTGGTTTTAATTCTAAGACTTTTTCGTATGATTCTACAGATTTTTTCAGAAAACCCAGCATGAAAAATAAGTTTCCAAGATTCATCAGAGCAGGGATATTTTGCGGTTCGATTTTCAGAATTTGCTCATATTCTTTGGCAGCATTGTTTAATTTTCCTGCCATTTTAAAGCTTTCTGCTTGAACAAAATATTCTTCCACCGTTTTCATGGCTTTACCCTCTTTTACATATTTTCGATTATTTTTTCTCCAAATTCAGAAGTTTTCAGTTTTGTAGCACCTTCCATCTGTCGTTCCAGGTCGTAAGTAACTGTTTTCTGAGAAATGGTTTTCTCCAAAGCATTTTCGATCATTTCACCAGCCTTTATCCAACCCATATATTTGAGCATCATTACACCGGAAAGAATCAGGGAGCTGGGATTAACTTTATCCATTCCTGTATATTTGGGAGCAGTTCCGTGGGTCGCTTCAAAGAGGGCGATTTCATCGCCAATGTTAGCACCCGGTGCAAGACCGAGTCCACCCACCTGGGCAGCACAGGCATCGGAAAGGTAATCGCCATTCAGATTCGGTGTGGCAAACACACTATATTCATCAGGACGAAGCAAAACCTGCTGGAATGTCTGGTCGGCAATTCTATCTTTTATGAGGATTTTTCCTTCCGGCATTTTGCCGTCAAATTCATCCCATAGTTCCTGCTCTGTTACGATTTTATCCCTGTATTCCTCTTTTGCCAGTTCGTAGCCCCAATCTCTGAATGCACCTTCCGTGAACTTCATGATATTGCCTTTATGAACCAGAGTAACACTTGGCAGGTTCTGCTCTATGGCGTGATTAATCGCTTTTCTGACCAACCTTTTTGTGCCTGTGATAGAAATAGGTTTGATGCCAATTCCGCTGTCCATGCGAACATTTTTTTTCATTTCATCAATTAAGAAATTGATAATTTTTTTAGCTTCTTCTGTTCCTTCCTGAAATTCGATTCCTGCATAAACATCTTCCGTATTTTCCCTGAAAACGATCACATCCAATTTATCCGGTCTTTTCACAGGACAAGGAACACCTTTGTACCATCTTACGGGACGCACACAGGCATATAAATCAAGAATCTGTCTTAAACTCACATTGAGAGAACGAAATCTTTTGGTAACAAATTCCGAGCCGCATTTAACGCATTTCTCAGGTCTTTTGCCATCCTCTCCATTTTGCTCTTTGGAACAAACCAGGCACACATAATCAAATCCGCCAACCGGAGTGGTAAGAGGTCCTTTGATAGCAACTTTAAAATCCTTGATCGCATTGAGCGTATCTTCAGGTAAAATATCATCATTCCCATATTTTTTGAGAGCAGATAATCCTGCATGAATTTCCATCCAGATAATTTTTTTCTTTCCTGCAAAGGCTTTTTCCACTGCTGCATCAAGCACTCTCTTGGTCGCTCTCCAGATATCAGGACCCATTCCATCACCTTCAATAAACGGGATTATGGGATTATCCGGAACATTTAATTTTCCATCTTTAAAGGTTATTTTTTTTCCATTTGATGGTACTTCAATTTTTTGATACATCAATTTTCTCCTCCAAATATTTTATTATTATTACTCATCACTTACGAAATTCCTCGATTTTGTGGATTCTCAACTGATTTTTATTATGTTTAAAACTCCACCTGCGATTAATATTTCTCGTTCTCTGAAGCTCAGTTCCAATTTCACTTCAAATTCTATGTTTCTAGATTTGTTTTTGATGATGTAACTGCTCTTGTTTCTGATAGTTTGAATTAAGTCAGTCATTTCTAATTCATCATTTTGTTCGATTTTATCAAAATCTGATTCATCTGTAAAAATCATGGGAATAATGCCAAAGTTTATAAGATTTGCCCAGTGAATTCTTTCAATGGATTTTGCAATAACTGCTTTCACACCCAAAAATGAAGGACAAATCGCAGCGTGTTCCCGGGATGAACCCTGACCATAACTTAATCCCGCAACAATGATATTTGCTTTTTCTTTCTCTTTGTTGGAAAGGCATCTTGCTGGAAATGTGGAGTCAACAGGTTCAAAAACAAATTCGGAATATCTGGGAATATTTGAGCGATATTTCAACCTGATCCCAGCAGGCATTATGTGGTCTGTAGTAATTTTATCTCCAACCTTTAAAGTTATTTCTCCAAAAAATTCATCAACCAGAGGTTTGTTTGTGGGTGGATTTCCGATATTTGGTCCGCGATAAATCTTAATTACCTCTTTCTGCTTTGCTGGAGGAATTATCATACTATCATCGATTTTGAACTTTTCTGGTAATGTAATTTCCGGAGGTTCCATCCCAAGATCTCTGGGATCGGTCATAACACCGGTTATTACACAAGCTGCTGCGGTTTGCGGGCTAACCAGATAAATGCCTGCGGACTGTGTTCCGGAACGTCCTTTGAAATTACGATTATTAGTTCGAACCGATACAGCATCTGTTGCAGGTGCTTGACCATTGCCGATGCAAAATCCACAAGCAGATTCCATTATCCTCGCACCAAACGAGATTAAATCTGATAAAGCTCCATTTTTAGTTATCATTTCCAAAACCTGTTTTGAGCCGGGAGCAATTACAAGACTCATACCTGCAGGTAACTTTTTCCCTTTTAGCATTTCAGCTACTATCATTAAATCTTTAAATGATGAATTTGTACAGCTTCCAATACAAACCTGATCAACCTTCATTCCGGTTAATTCACTAACCAGTTTTATATTTCCCGGGCTGTGCGGTGTGGCAACTCTGGGTTCGAGAGTAGAAAGATCGATATCAATGATTCTGTCGTATTTTGCCTCGTTATCTGCCTTCAGTACCTTCCAACCATCCTCTCTATCTTGGGCTTTAAGAAAAGATAAAGTAATTTCATCGCTTGGAAAAATCGAGGTGGTCACTCCCAATTCAGCACCCATATTTGTGATTGTTGCCCGTTCCGGTAAACTCAGGGTTTTTACTCCTACACCACCGAATTCGATCATCCAACCCACATTTCCTTTTGTAGTAAGAAGTTCCAAAACATACAAAATTATATCTTTCGCAGAAACCCAGCCAGTTAATTTACCGGTCAAATTTATTTTCAGAACTCTGGGAAAAGTAATGTAAAAAGGAAAACCAGAAATAGCCCTGGCAACATCCAGACCACCGGAACCGATAGCCATCATTCCCATTCCGCCTCCGGTTGGAGTATGGCTATCTGAACCTAAAAGCGTATTTCCCGGAATCCCAAATCTTTCCAGGTGAACCTGATGACAAATCCCATTTCCTGCTCTGGAGTAATATAATCCGAATTTTTTTGCTATTGTTTGCAGATATTTGTGGTCATCAGCATTTTCAAATCCCATCTGGCTGGTATTATGGTCTACATAACTCACGGAAATTTCGGTTTTTGGTTCAGAAATTTCCATTGCTTCGAATTCAAGGTAAGCCATTGTTCCCGTAGCATCCTGAGTTAAGGTCTGGTCGATTTTGATGCCGACAGTTTTACCAGCTTCCATCTCTCCTTCGATAAGATGAGATTTTATAATTTTCTGGATAATATTGAAACCCATATTTTTTTTCCTGTTACCTCATTTTCTTGTTCCCATGCTCCTGCGTGGGAACACAATCGTCAAACGTTTTGCACCAAAGCTGCTCAATTTTACAGGGATTAATCTAATATTCCCTTTCTGACGCAGTAGCGTCTGTTTCTTCATTCCCACGCTGGAGCGTAGGAACGAGCGAATGATTATTTTTTCTTAATTCCTAATTTATCGAATATCCACTCATTTGTTACACTTTTTGGTCTGATGATAGGAGCCTGAAGACCACGAGCCATTATTGCCTGGGCACAGAATCCCAAAACCCTGGAAACACCGAACATAACAGTGTAATAATCGAACATGGTTAATCCATATTTGAACAAAAGTGAGCCCGAAATAGCATCAACATTCGGATATGGATCAGCTATTTTTCCTCCACCGTATTCCTTCAAAATATCCGGAACTACTTCAAAGAGTCTCTTCACAATCAGGAAAGTTTCTTCTTTGGCACAATGCTTTTCACCAAACTTATAAAATGCTGTAAACCTCGGGTCAGTTGCCCTCAAAACTGCATGACCATATCCGGGAACAACTTTACCAACTTTCAAAGTTGATAATACGAAATCTACCAGCTCTTTTTTGGAAGGAGCTTTATCAAATTTTTCCTGAATCGATAAAACAAATTTCAAACATTCTTGATTTGCCAAGCCATGCAAAGGTCCTGCAAGTCCGTTCAAACCGGCAGAAACAGCATAATAAAGATTTGAAAGTGCGGAATTTACAACTCGGGCTGTAAATGCGCTTACATTTCCGCCTTCATGGTCACAATGAAGAACCAGGTACAGTCTTACCAATTTTGCGAATTCTCCATTAGGATCGGGAACACCAAGCATTTTTGCATAATTACCACCCCAGTCCAGAGATTTATCATAAGGTATCAGATCTCCCATAGAGTATCTTATCCTGTAAATACCGGCAGCGATTGTAGGCAGCTTTGCCAGGATTTCTAAAGAATCATCCAGAGTGGCTTCCCAGTAATCCGCTTTTCTCATTCCAGCAGCATATTTTTCTTTGAAAATGGAACTTCCTTCCATGGCCATAATTGCAATGCTGAACATTGTCATCGGATGTGTATCTTTGGGTAAAGCTCGCAGAACATCCCACACATGTTCGGGAACTTCGGAACGCAGACGCATTTCTTCCTGCAATTTTTCCAAATCTTCTTTTGCAGGAATTTCTCCGGTACAAAGCAGGTAAAACATCTCTTCCGGAATTATTTCGGTTAATTCATCAAGAGGAATTCCTCTAATGTGTAAACCCTTATATGGATCTACATAAGAAGAATTACAAACTAAACCGATTACTCCCCTCATACCACCATAAACCTGTTTGACAGTAACATCTCCAACGGTTTCACCCGCATGTTTACTCAAAATCTCATCTTTAATCAGAGCTCGAATTTTTGGAATTCTTGTTCTGATTCTCTCTCTCAATCGTGGCATTTGTTCCTCCCTTTTTTATATTTTTTTTGCAAAAATTGATTTTTTTTTGATCGATTATCAATCACATTCCCGAGTTAAAAAATTCTGTTCTTGAAATCAATTATTACGCAATTTACAAATGTTAGTTTGATTTTTTTATGTCAACGAAAAAAAATCCAGCACAGAAGAAACTTAAATAATCAAGTTTTGTATTTAATGAAAATCGAAATAATGTCTATCTTCAGATTAGATAAAAAAAAAGGCAGACTTACGTCTGCCCATAATTTATTCTTTGATCTGCAATGCGTTTACAAGCTTTTCAAGTAGTTCCGGTTTAGTTGCCACATCGGATGATTTCAAATACTCTCGTCTTTGCTCGAAACGATCTTTCAGAAGTACAACATATTCATCCATATTTTCACGCTTATCAGGATGATATCTCTCATAATAACCGGGAAGAATTTTTTCAACAGATTCTTTTGTAGGAATCATCGCACCGGGCAGCATGTCCCAATCTTCCCATTCAAGCTGTTCCATTAAGATTCCTGTTTGCAAAGTTAAAGATGTTTGCAATTTGACGTCGTCCAAATCATCATCTGAAGATTTCCAGTATCCTGCAGAATTGAACGTGTAACAATCCGCTCCGGTTTCCAGAACCTTGATGAATGATTCCACATCTTTGTAAAGTTCATAAACCCTGAAAGGATTTGCAAAAGGTTCAAAAACCAATTTCTTGAGGTCTTCTTCCGTAACATTTTCCGCTCTGCTTCTTTTTGTGATAAGAGCTGCACCCATGGCAACTGCCAGGTATTTATCTTTATATTTATGAACCGGAGGAAGTGCTGTATCCTTCATAAGCCAGGTTAAAGCTTCCGGGAAACTGCATCTATTTACCCAGTTACCCAAAAGGTCTCGATCCAGTAGTGCTCTTCCATTTGCCTGTCGAACATCCAATCCAAGAGGTAATAATTTTCCATTTCGTTCTATCATCGCATGATTCATAAGAGCAATCAAGTATTTCCAATCAGGATTATCAAGATCTCTGCTATCTGTTTTATCGAACAAAGCAGGTTCCCAGACACGACATACTTTATCATCGGTATCGATCTGGAAAGCATCATCGTGAAGGCAATATTTTTCGAATCCTGCAGGTAATGTACCGCCATTATCGATTGAGTTTGTGTGTGAGGATTTTCCTGTACCGGAAAGACCATAGAAAGCAATCGATTTCTTGCCTAATTTTTTATATTCATCTGCACAACCTGAGAAATCAATTTCTTTGATACCACCGTGGCAGGCAGCCATTCCCAACCTCATACCAGATGTCCAGGCAAGAGTTAAAGTACCTTTTTTACGCTCACCAAAATAACGCATTCCAAAATTGAAAATAACGTTCTGGGTTTCATCGACCAGACCGATTTGAGGAGCACCAACATTGTGATAATACGGATCGTCGCAGGTCCATTCATTAAATGCAACAATGATAACATCCTGAATTGGAAGAGGTTTGCTTTTTTCATATTCTTCTTTCATCAACTCAAGCGGAGCGAAATTGCATAACCAATTAAAAACATTGCTGGCATCTGTAGTTGTAGTCACATAAGTTGCTTTTATCATAAGATCAGGATCCAAACCCAATACAGCCTCGCATTTTATCAAATCGTAATGTTCAAGTTGAAACATTGCTTCCCTGGCATCACCTTCGACTTTCTTTTTTTCAGCTCCCGGTATTCTGTTATAGAACACTCTTGCTTTTGCTGTGCGTCCAATAATTTTGCCATGACAGTCATTAAGCACTTTTGCACCTTTTGGCAGTCCCAAATGTTCAGCAAAAGGAGGATAAATTTCTAAATCCGTAACTGCTACTCCCGGTTGCTTCATTGCCATTTCATAAGCTTCACGTGCATTTACTTTCCGAACTTTTGGATTTAGCATTATCGTTTCCGCCACAGCTCGAATCGAAGACATTTCCTTCAAATTCTTGTAAAAATCAATACTTGCTTTGCTTGCCATTTTTTCCTCCAATTTATTTTTCAAAAAATCTAATTTAACCTGTTTACAGAAATAAAAACTATTCTAATCCGTCAAAGTTTTTCATTTGAATTCTAATACTATTTTTATTCTCTTTTCTAAAATCATCATTCCTTGTTCATTATTCAATTTTTTATTTCCTTCATCATTCTAAAATCATCATTCCTTGTTCATTATTTTTATATCTTCGTACGCCTTCATCAAACAAATCTTTTCCGCCACGGAGTGTTGGGCTACTGTTCTCACACCGCTTTATAAGGCAGGTAAACCGGCTGGAACATCTTGCTTTTAATATATTCGAGAAGGTTTTCCGGTCTTTTTGTCCAGGCAATGCCATTGGCATATGCAACTTCACAAACAGCAAAAGCAATTTGTGCTGAAATTTCTCTGATATCTTTCAAATCAGGATAAATTCTACCTTTTTTTAAATCCTCTTCTTTAACCATGTTTGCTAAAGTTTTTGCTGCTATATAAAACATTGAATCCGTTATTTTTGTAGCCTGACAGACAATAGCTCCCAGACCAACACCCGGGAAAATATACATATTATTTCCCTGACCTGTGGCATAAGTTTTTCCTTTATATTTGATGGGATCAAAAGGACTGCCGCTGGCATAAACCACATTTCCATCAGTCCATTCATAAGCCTGTGTGGGCGTGCATTCCGATTTGGATGTTGGATTCGATAATGCAAAGATGATAGGAGTATCTACATGTTTTTTCATTTCCCGAACTACTTGTTCATTAAATGCTCCTGTTTGTTTGCTCACACCCATTAATACTGTCGGTTTGACTGATCTTACAACTTCGAGAAGTGTTTTCTGGAATTTCTCATTTCTGGCATATGCGATTTTATGTTCTGCCAGTTTATCACCACGTTTATATGTTACGAGACCTTTACTATCGATGAACCAGAATCTTTTTCGTGCTTCTTCTTTGGATAATCCTTCTTCCATCATTCCGGCAACTATCATATCTGCAATGCCAACTGCTGCTGAACCGGCACCAAGAAAGATGATTTTCTGTTCATTTAATTTTTCTTTGGTTATCCTCATTGCTGCCAGAAGTCCTGCCAGAGCAACTCCGCCTGTTCCTTGAATATCATCATTGAAGCAAAGAAGTTTTTCGCGATATTTATTTAATAATGGAAAGGCGTGGTCATTCGTGAAATCCTCAAATTGAATTAATGCTTTAGGCCAGCGTTCATGAGCTGCAACGATGAATTCATCGATTATTTCGTAAAATTCTTCTCCTTTTATCCGAGGGTGTTTTCCTCCTAAATACAAAGGATCTTTCAATAAAGCGTCATTATCTGTTCCCACATCGATTACTACCGGTAGTTTTTTGGAAGGATAGATTCCGGCACAAGCAACATATAAAGAGAGTTTCCCGATTGGAATTCCAATTCCGCTTGCTCCCAGGTCTCCAAGACCAAGAATTCTGCTGCCATCAGTAACGACGATTACATCGACCTCATCTTCTGCCCAATTATTAATTCTTTTTTTGAAATCTCCTTTTGCTTTAGCGGAGATATACATTCCTCTTGCTCGTCGGAAAAGATGACCAAATTGCTGACATGCAGTTCCAACAGTGGGAGTGTAAACAATTGGAGTCAATTCTTCCAGGTTTCTCAGCAGTAATGCATAATACAAGATTTCGTTCCGGTCGTGCAATGCTTCTAAAAAAATATACTTTCCAATATCTGTGTCTTTTCTGCGATAATTCTCAGTAACCCTTTTTATCTGCTCTTCAAATGTAGATACGTGCGGAGGAACTAATCCATATAGATTGAATTCATTTCTTTCTTTATCGGAAAATGCTGAACCTTTATTCAGCATTGGATCGCGTATTAAATCCATCCCTCTTTTTTTCACATGAACTATTTTGTGTTCTAATTCATCAATTTCATAACGTTTAAGTGCCATTTGTTTTTTTACTCCTAAATTTTTATTTATAATATTTTGTTATGTAGCTGAATCTTTTATTTGTGATGAAAACATTCCTCGTCGGTTGTTAAAAAAAAATTGCATTAAATCATTAATATTATAGTTTTTGTTTACCGTTATTGTCGGATTTAATATAAATTTTTCTTTCTTCATATTTTCTCTTCCACCACCAGTAATATTTAAAAGGATATAATCATCATTATTAACTGTTCCATTTTCTATAGATTTTATTAATGAAGCAACTGTTACGCCAACTGGCGGCTCTATATCATATCCCTCAAGTTCTTTAAACATTTTCTGTGCTTTTACAGCTTCTTCATTTGTTATGGAATAAAACTCACCGGAAGTATTCTCCAGAGCATCAAATACTCCGCCTTTTATTGAATATGCAGGATATCTATTAGTAAGCACGTGAGCATAGACCTGCTTAATCAACTCAACAGCATTTTCATCTTGATATTTCGAGTCTATTACTCTTGATCGTCTCTGCCAGGCTTCATACATAGGAATAAACGGATGATTTTGAGAGCTATGTATCTTAGGTAACGTTTTTCCATACCTGCCATCTTCTTTTAGCCGTAATGAAGTTTCATATACGGCAATTGCTCCAGGACCAGAACCAAGCGACTGAAAATAGTGGTCGGGCATATGCCCTAAAAATTTTGTTGCTTCTAACATTATTGTTCCGATACCATCTCTTCTTGCTACATTTAAAGCGCCACCTTCAGAAACAAATTGATTATTTTTTCCAAGTTCATTTGCTAAAGCTATAGAGTTATAATAATCACAGTTGCCCTGCATCGATATAAGCGTCACGTTTGGATTAGAATTTCTGAACGACCATATTCTGTTCATTCTCGCATCTTCTGTAACCGATAGAACTACAGGATATTGGAAAATATTTGAATAATGGATAAATGAAGTTGCTACATTACCGTCGGAAGAAAGAACAAATGGTTTTCCATATTCCCCTGTTTCAATAATTCTTTGGAAAGACATTTCTGCTTCAATATCCTTGAAAGTGCCGGTTCTCATTGATTCATTTGAATCTGGATAATAAGTATTACGACATATTAATAGGTTTTCCAATCCAAAATAATCTGCTAACTTTCTGCTCATATAAATTGAAAAAGAACTACAATTCTCTGATAATTGCTTGCTGACATTATTAAATGGCAGCCAATTAATGTATTTCAAGATACCTTGGTTTTCTTCGACTACATCAAAATATTTTTTTTCATATTCCGTTCTCAATACTGAATCGCATTCATTAACACATTTTGTAACATATTGGTTTTCGGAATATATTTTTCCACAATGTAAGCATTTTATATGATATTTCATTTTATTTTTTTTTCTTGTACTCAAATTATACGTTTAATAAGATTCACAACTTGCTAAAATATAGTAAGTTGAATAAAATATCAATCAATAAACAGATCATCGAGTTTGATATGATTTTTTGGGTTTTTATCTGTAACTGGAGCGTAGATGAACTTTCTTTTGTGAAGGATGCGGTGTGCGATTCGAGGAACAGTTAAACTACCATCCATCAAAAAGAGTATTTTTTCGTTTCCCTTTTCCTTCAGGCTGGCATCTATTGCTTCCTGTAAATCTCCAAATCCTTTAATAAAAATATGATTCAGTAATTCAGGTTCAAGCTTTGTGTAAGCCCAGATAGAAGCCCACTTCATGATTTCCGCCATTTTAGCTGCTTTATGATAACCCAGTTTGAAACCTTGTGCAATTTTATTAAAGACTTCATCAGGATTTCTGGATTCACTTAATAGTTTAAAAAATGATTTCCCTCCAAGCCCTTTCCTGCAACTTGCTACTAAAATGAGAATCCCATTCGGATTCAATGCAAATTTGCCATTATCAATTGCTTTCTGCGATTGATAAAAATCGATGTCCATTGGATAAGGTGCAACTGATACAACGATATCTGCTCTTTCTCTGATTTCCACTGAAAAAACATCATTTGCTTTTTCGCATGCTAATTTGAAAGCCTTGTGTGTTTCACCGCAAACACAAAAATAAATTCTATGGTCTTTGTTTAAGACGGTTTGAATTGAAAAAATCTTCTTATCTTTTGCAATGAAATCATAAGCTTCTTTTATATCATTTCTAACTGGATTCCCTTCAATAACTAATGCTTTAGCAGTAGCTTTTAATGCCAGCTCATGATTTTGCTCGATTGTTTTATGAGCGGCAATTCCGGGTAAAAAGGATTTTGCTCCACCGGTAAAACCAGCAAAATAGTGCGGTTCAACAGAAGTTATGTAAATTATTTTGTTAGCGTTCATAACCATTTTATCGAAATAAACTTCTGTGCCATTTTCAGTTTTACCAATATAGATGTTTTCTTCTTTATTTTTTGAATCGTGTGAAAATATATTTTTTTCTAATTCTGAATAATGATTCCCAAAAAGTTCGAGATATTCATCTTTGGATGGTGCTCTATGGCCTCCTGTAGCAATTAGAAATTTTATATCCTTATCTTTTATTTTGTTCCAGAAAAGATCTATGATTCTTGCATTTGGCGTTGGTCTTGTAGCATCATTAATAATAATGAGAATAGGCTCATCACCTTTAATAAAATCATCAAAACTACCTGTATCAACCGGATTATTGAAAGCCTCAAAAAGAATCTCCTTTTCCGGTCGTATCTCAACTGAATTAGGGAATATGATTTCCCCTATATTGTGTTTGGGGAGAGAAACAGTAAGTTCCTCTCCCCAAAATGGAATTTGTAATTTCATCAAATAAGTTTTTCCGCTTCGATTTTTTCAATAACTTCCCTTACTTTTTCAGCTGAAAGATGTAGGGCTTGTGTTTCTTCAGTAGTGAGTGACAATTCGATTATTTCCTCAACTCCATTTCTACCGATTTTGATTGGAACACCAGCAAACAAACCGTCAATTCCGTATTCTCCTCTTAGATATGCTGAGCAAGGTACTATTCTATTTCTATTACGAACTATGCATTCAGCCATCTCTGCTGCCGAGCTACCAGGTGACCAATACGCACTACCAGTTTTGAGATATGCCACAATTTCACCACCGGCTTTGCGGGTGCGTTCTATTAGTTTATCAATTTTTGCTTTTGGTAAAAGTTCTGAAACCGGAATTCCATGAACTGTTGAATATCGCGGTAAAGGTACCATCAAATCACCATGACCACCTAATACAAGAGCAGTAACATTTTTAGGACTTACTCCAAGTTCATGGGCAATAAAATATCTAAATCTTGAAGAATCAAGTATTCCGGCCATACCAATAACTTTCTTCAATGCAAAACCTGTAACTTTCAAAGCTACATAAGCCAGAATATCAAGAGGATTTGTAACAGTGATGACGATTGAATTCGGGGCATATCTGGCGATGCTTTCTGAAACATTTTTCATAATTTTTACGTTATCACGCAGTAAATCTTCTCTGGACATGCCAGGTAATCTTGGCTTACCTGCTGTGACTACAACCACCTCAGAATCTTTTATCATACTGATATCAGAATAGCCATTGATAAAAACATCATATCGTCGAATCGGAGAAGCTTGTACAATATCCATTGCTTTACCTTCTGCCCAGCCTTCTACAACATCGATTAAAACAATATTCGAAACACGCTTTTCTGCCAAATAAAGTGCACAGGCAACACCAACATTTCCGCTTCCAATTATACTAACTTTCATGGTTCCTCCTATATTCCCAAAGATTCAATGGTTTTCTTTATCACATCAGCAGAGATTTGAAGTTTCTCCTTAATATCAAGGGAGAGTTCTAATTCAATAATTTTTTCAATACCATTTATCCCTATTTGTACGGGTACACCCAAACATAAGTCCTTGAATCCGTATTCACCTTCAAGGCAAGTTGGAACGCAAAGAATTGCTTTTGTGTCATTAATGATCGCACCGACGGTTTCAGCTATAGCAGCACCTGGAGAATACATGGAGGTTTGTTTTTTGAGTAATGTAAGAATATCAGTTCCGGCTTCTCTAACTTTAGTGATGATTTGATCAACACGGTCTTTAGGAATCAGTTCGTTTATTGGAATACCGCACACTCTTATAAACTCAGGTGGAATTACCATAAATTTGTGATGACCTCCAAGTACAAGTGCGCTAACTTCAACAGGAGTCACTTTGAGTTCCTGAGAGACGAATTCACAAACTCTGGCAACGTCTAATTTGCCAGCAACACCAAGAACTTTTTGTCGATCGAAACCTAATTTTTTCCAAGCATAATATGTCATTGATGTTATTGGTTCTGTAAGAATAATAACGATTGAATCAGGCGCATATTTTTTGATGTCTTTGATTATCGGGTCGATAATTTTTACGTTTTCTTCTAGAAGTTCAAGTCGTAATGTATTAGGTTTTCTCACTTTTCCAGCAGTTATTACAACTACTTTGGAATCTTTGATATCTTCAATGTTTGAAGATCCTTCGATTTTAATATCATAATCACGTAGTGGAGAAGCTTCTGCAAGGTCCAAAGCGCTACCTTCAGCTTTTCCTTCTAAGATGTCAATTAGCATAATATTCGCAGTACACTTCTCCGCTATATAGAATGCTGCTGCGGTTCCAACATTCCCACTACCAATAATTGAAACTTTTTCCATAATACCTCCTTGTTTGATAATTCTTGTTCCCAAGTCAAACTTGGGAACAAGAATTTCATTTTCTGTATTTTTTAACTCCTTCATCAAATAAATCATTACCATAAACATCATTTGCAACAATGCATGGTAGGTTTTCCACTTTCAATTCTCTTATCGCTTCCGTTCCAAGATCTTCATAAGCTATCACTTTTGCAGCTTTTATGGATTGAGCCATTACAACTGCAGCTCCACCGATTGCCGCAAAATACACGCCTTTATTTTTTATCATTGAATTAATGACTTCTTTACTTCTGGGTCCTTTTCCAATCATCCCTTTTAAGCCTTCATCCAGAAGAATTGGGGAATAGGAATCCATTCTGTAGCTAGTTGTGGGACCTGCTGAACCGATAGGCATTCCCGGTCTAGCAGGAGCAGGACCGACAAAATAGATTATCTGTCCTTTAATATCAAAAGGAAGCTCTTTTCCTGCTTCTATTAAGTCAACAAGTCTTTTATGAGCAGCATCGCGTGCTGTGTACACGGTTCCCGTAATGAGAACCTTGTCACCAATATTGAGTTTTTCCAGATCTTCATCTTTTAGTGGAGTCTGTAAATGTATTTCTTTAGCCATTATTTCTCCTTTTATATCACTGCACTTTTATGTCTGTGAACATGACATTGAATGTTTACAGCAACCGGCATTGAAGCTATATGGCAAGGTTTAGCCAATATTTGAACAGCAATGGCAGTTGTTCTGCCACCCAATCCCTGTGGTCCTATCCCCAGGTTATTAACTTTTTCTAAAATTTCTTCTTCAACTTTCGCCCACTTAGGATCGGGGTGTTTTTCATTCAAAGGACGGAGAAGAGATTTCTTTGCCAGCAGAGCACTTTGTTCAAAATTTCCACCCAGACCAACTCCAACGATAATTGGTGGGCATGGATTTCCACCTGACCTTTTAACTCTATCCACAACAAAATCTATTACACCTTCGATTCCATCAGCGGCTTTCATCATTTTTACTTCGCTCATATTTTCGGAACCACCACCTTTTGCTGCAAGAGTAATTTTTATCTTATCTCCCTGAACAATATCCAAATAAATAAGTGCAGGAGTATTATCTTTGGTGTTTTTTCTTTCAATAATTGGATCATCAACCATAGATTTTCGCAAGTAACCTTCTTTATAACCCTGACGAACGCCCTCGTTGATAGCTTTATAAAAATCACCTCCTACCAGGTGAACATCTTGTCCGAGCTCAATAAAAAATACAGCTACTCCTGTATCCTGGCACAAAGGCATTTGTTTCTCAACAGATAATCTCTGATTCTCAAAAATTATGGAAATAATCTCTTTTGCGATAGGAGATTCTTCCTTTTCCTGAAACTCTTTAAGCTTCTCAACCACATCGTCTCCAATGTAAATACTCGCATCAATACAGAGTTTTTTTACTATTGGAATAATCTTATTAACATCAATTTCTCGCATAAATTCTCCTAATATAATTTACTTTTCTAAGGAACATTTTTATCTTAGAAAACAATTTTTTTTAAAAAACAATCTTTATTGCTAGTCCTTTTGTTTTTCCTTAAGTTTTTTTCTAAAATATTTAAATGCTCTATCAATAGAAGAAAATCCTTTGTAAGTTTCTCCAACATGATAGTTAGTAATTAATTCCTCGATGTTACTGTCTCTTTTTGATTCCTCAATACCGAACGTATAAAGCATTTCCTGATCAGTAGAGAGATTACCGAGGATATCTTTTGCTCCCTGATGTTCGGAATCGATTTCCAGAACTTTTTTGAAGCATAGGAGAGCTTTTTCAATTTTTGAAAGTCCCAAATATGAAAGACCGAGATGATAATTGACTGAAACGATATTTTGTTCTTCCTTTAAAATCTGTTCGAGACATTTTATTGCTTCTTTATAATTCCCGATAGTTTTATAGGAAATTGCCAGATGATAATATCCTAAAGTGCTGTCCTTCCCCTTTTCCCGGAGCTTTTTGTATGATTCGATACTTTTCCGAACTCTTCCGATATGATAATAAGAAAGACCTTTCCAATAATAAGCCATATATAAATCTGGATCTAATTTGATTACCCTGTCCAGAACAGAAATCGCTTTATAGAATTTTGTAGCCCGAAAATATGAAATGCCCAAACGGTATAAAACCAAGCCATAATGAGGTTTTAGTTCAACAGCTTTTTCATACTGCTCTATTGATTTATTAATATCACCAAGAATATAATAAATATCTGCGAGACTTATCCTTGAATTAATATTATTCGGATCTTTATCCAATATTTTATTATACTCTTGGGAAGCTTTCAACAACTCTCCCTGCATTTTATATTCTTCTGCAGTTTTATTAGTTTTTTCTATGTCATTCATATAACCTTCCTTTGTTCAGAGTATTATTTATTAAGAATCTCTCGAACTTTCACCCCTATATCAGCAGGAGAATCAACCACAGTAACTCCAGCTTTTGTAAGTGCATCCATTTTTTCCTGGGCTGTACCTTTACTTCCGGCAATAATAGCTCCAGCGTGTCCCATTCGTTTTCCTTTGGGAGCTGTACGTCCAGCTATGAATGCCACTACAGGTTTCGTGATATTTTCTTTGATATACTCCGCTGCTTGAATTTCCATATCACCACCGATCTCACCGATAATAACTATTGCTTCTGTTTCTTTGTCTTTTTCAAAAAGCTTTAAAAGATCGATGATAGTTGTACCTATTATCGGGTCTCCACCGATGCCTATCGCAGTTGAAATTCCCAGATCTGCCAGAACCACCTGGTTTGCCATTTCATAGGTTAATGTTCCGGATTTGGAAATCAAACCCACTTTTCCTTTTTTAAACACAAAGCCCGGCATAATCCCAACCTTAGCTTCATCTGCAGTAATAATTCCCGGGCAGTTTGGTCCAATTAAGGTTGCTCCTTGTTTATCAGTAAATTTTTTAGCAATAATAACATCTCTTGTAGGGATACCTTCGGTTATGCAGACGATCACTTTAATTCCTGCAGCAGCAGCTTCCATTATAGCATCAGCAGCAAAAGCTGGTGGAACCAGAATCAATGATGTGTCTGTTTCTGTAGCTTTTACAGCTTCTTTTACCGTATTAAAAACAGGTCTGCCAAGATGAGTTTGACCACCTTTGCCGGGAGTAACACCACCTACTACATTTGTGCCATAAGCAATACACTGTTCTGCATGAAATGTCCCTTCCTTTCCCGTGAAACCCTGAACAATCACCCTTGAAGTTTTATTTACTAAAATACTCATCGGTCACACTCCTTTGGCAGCTTTTACAACTTTTCTGGCAGCATCTCCAAGGTCGGTTGCAGAAATGATATTTGTTAAACTGGATTTTCCAATTATCTCTATGGCTTCTTTGGCATTTGTTCCGTCCAGCCTGACAACAATTGGAACCTCGACACGGGTTGTTTCTGTAGCTTCCAGAATACCGTTGGCAATCCTATCACATCGAACAATGCCACCAAAGATATTAACCAGGATCGCTTTTACATTCGGGTCTTTCAGGATTATTTCAAAACCTTTGGCAACCGTACTTGCACTGGCTTTGCCACCAACATCCAGGAAATTTGCAGGTTCACCGCCTTCGAGTTTAATAATATCCATTGTTGACATTGCCAATCCTGCTCCATTTACCATACAGCCCACATTTCCATCGAGTTTTACATAGCTTAAGCCATATTCACTTGCTTCAATTTCTGCAGGATCTTCCTCATCCAGATCACGCATTTCTAAAATATCTTTGTGCCGGAAAAGAGCGTTATCATCAAATCCCATTTTGGCATCGAGTGCAATAAATTTATCATCAGCAGTTAAAACCAAAGGATTTATTTCCACAAGGCTTGCATCATTCAAAGAATAAACTTTGTAAAGTGCTTTAGCAAATTTTCCGAATTCTTTTATCTGCTCTTTTGAAAGATTCAAACCAAATGCTAATTCTCGAGCATGATATCCCTGAAATCCGGTGAGAGGATCAATTTCAACTTTGATGATTTTTTCTGGCATTTCTGCAGCTACTTTTTCGATTTCCACTCCACCTTCGGTAGAAGCCATCATAACAGGCAGTTCTTTTGCTCTATCCAGAACCATTCCCAGATAGAGTTCCTTTTTTATATCGATCCCACCTTCAATATAAACTTTTTTAACTAATTTTCCAGCAGGTCCGGTTTGATGAGTTATCAGGGTCATTCCAATTATTTCAGAAGCATATTTTTCTACTTCATCGAGGGATCTGGCGAGTTTTACTCCACCACCTTTTCCTCTTCCTCCTGCGTGGATCTGAGCTTTTACTACCCAGATATTCCCACCTATTTCCTTAGCTGCATCAATTGCATCTTCAGCTTTTTCGATCATTTTTCCTTTAGGAATGGGAACATCATATTTTGCAAAAATCTGTTTCGCCTGATATTCGTGAATATTCATTTTTCCTCTTTATTTATTTATTAACTACAGAGCACATTAATCCTCGTTACTAAGCCCCAGCTTAGTAACAGAAATTGAACATTCCCATCGGGCAGTTACCTGATGAGAATGACAAATACAAATTATTTAAAGAGTGATTGTTCATCAATGATTTTTTGAGATATTTTTGGAATAGAAGCTTCAACTTCCATTGTGCATGTTTCAGAAAGAGTAGATGTATCACTAACTTCCACGGCATAAATTTCAATTTCAGAAGGTAATTTATCTCCGTGTTGTTTAATGATCTCAAAAGCTTCAAATAGGCTGATGTCGTGTGGTTGAGCATGATGTCTTGTTTTTTTGAATTCTTCAAAAGTAAATTTATGAAGCTTTCCGGGTTCAGATTTTCCGGTTTTTATTGAGTCAA
The DNA here is from genome assembly GCA_964460095.1 of uncultured Candidatus Cloacimonadota bacterium. Taxonomy (GTDB): domain Bacteria; phylum Cloacimonadota; class Cloacimonadia; order Cloacimonadales; family TCS61; genus JABMPU01. The sequence goes on along the minus strand of CAYWPW010000001.1, from coordinate 7,277 downwards.
TTAAAATAAGTTTATCGTAACCAATTATCTCGTCTATAACTCTGAAGCCAGCAGCGCTGGCTTCGGAGACATCGACATTTTTACATCTTTCTTTTATTTTTTGTGCTACCCTTATTCCTACTCCATCATCAGTTAAAATCGTATTTCCCAATCCTAAAACAAGTGTTTTCATTAAAAAAGCTAATCTCTTCTAATAGATTTAACTATATCCTTGTTGTTATCGCGAAGATTTACGATAAGAGGCATTTTCCCCGGCAAAGAATGCGTTGCACAAGCAAGACAAGGATCATAAGATCGAAAAGCCATTTCCACCATATTCAAAAGTCCATCATCGACTTTACCTTTGCTGATCAGCCCTTTTGCAGCTTTGGCAATAGACATGGAAATAGCAGCAGAATTATTAACAGTAGCCACTATCAGATTTACATTTGTTACCATACCGTTTTTATCTGTTTTATAATGATGGAACAAAGTTCCCCGGGGAGCTTCGATAACACCAACACCTTCACTTGGAGTTTCTGTAGGAAGATTCCTGATATCAGGATTTGTGATTGATTTATCTTCAAGAAGTTGAACTAACTCTTCAGAAACATACATAACCTCTATCAATCTTGCCCAGTGAAAAGCTAATGTATTATGAGCAGGTTTCCCTCCCAGGGTAGCATACATTTTTTCATATTCAGCCTGCGCCAGAGGGGTTTTCATGCCATCAGCAGCATTGAGTCTTGCCAGGGGAGCAACACGGTAAACACCACTGTCGATTCCATCAACAAAACCCTTCCAACCGATATTTTTTAAATATGGGAATTTAATATAACTCCAGGGTTCTACATGCTCGACAATATGATCCAGATAATCCTTTGCTTCAAATTTAACAAATTCTTTTCCATTCGGATCAACTACTCGAATCTTCCCGTCATAGAGATCAACTTTGTTATTTTCATCAACCAGACCCATGTAATAAGTTTGGTGTTTGAAAATATCACCCACAATTAAATCGAGGTAAGTATCATTTTTTAGAACGATGTCATCAAATACCTGCAAACAGAACTTAGAAAATTCCACGGCATCTTTAGCAACTTTCAAAAAAGCTAAACGCTGATCTTCCGGTAATCCTTTTGAAATACCGCCAGGTAAACCACATACAGGATGAATCACTCTTCCACCAAGATAGGTGATAATACTTCGCAGCCTTCTTCTCATATCGATAACTTTTTTACCGATTTCAATACCGACCTTACCGATAACACCCAGAATATTTCTTTCTCCGGGAGGAGCATCCGGTCCGACCACAAAATCAGGACCACCCAGGAAGAAGAAATGAAGCAGATGATCTTCTGCAATAAAAGCATCGTTGATGAGTCGTCTGAGTTTTACAGCGGTATCTGTTGGTGTAACATTATAAACAGCATCGAGTGTTTTAGTTGAACACAGATGATGAGTTGTAGGGCAAACACCGCAAATGCGGGGAGTTATTCTTGCCAGTTCTTCTACCGGTCGTCCCACGCAGAATTGCTCGAATCCCCTCAATTCAGGAACCTGTAAATATGCATTCTTAACATCTCCATCATCATCGAGGAAAATTTCTATTTTACCGTGACCTTCTAATTTAGTAATCGGATCTATTGTTATTTTTTTAGCCATTTTATTCATTCTCCGCTACAGGATCATTCATCCTTTTTCTTCTTAATAAAGAAGCTGGTAGAGAAAAGCGATAAAAATATCCGGCAGGATCAACTATCTGATCAATAAGCTTTTCTACATCTTCATCGCTCATATTTTCTTCACCTTCCAAACCTACTATGGAAGCGAGAGAAGATATCATTTTTCCACCAACATCTTTTACTTCTGGTGGAGGTCCATAACAACCTCTACATGGCATGTTTGCTGTGATACATCTTCCACTACCTTCCGAAGCGCATCCTGCCCTGGTAACCGGTCCCAAACAGATAATCCCCTCAGCCAGAAAACACTTTTCAGGATCTGCTATTACTTCGGAAATTCTTTTTATCTTATTCAGAGAAATTTTTTCCGGTTTGGAATCATTACGTTCACAAACATCACACAAAGATTTTAAGGGAGCCAGAACAGTTCCTTTCTCTGGTAATTCCCCAGCAAGAATAGCTTCTATCGCCTGCATTGTTAAATATGGTGCAGGAGAACATCCGGGAATATAATAATCCACATCGATTACCTGATCAAGGCTTTTTACCGTATTATGAAAAGCAGGTAAAGTCAGTTCTCCTTCCGGAACTTTACTTTTTGTTTGTGGAAAAATCCTTTTAGGGTTATCAACAGAAGGACAATTCTTCCCATAAGAGGATTCAAAAATAGTTTCTCTATCCCAGAAATTTGCTAATCCCGGGATTCCACCCAGATGAGAACAAGATCCGAAAGCGATTACAAGTTGAGCTTTCTTCCTGAGAAGTTGTACAATTTCTTCCTGCTCATCAGTGCGGATAGCTCCATTTATAAAAGCAACTGTGATCTCATTGTCTTTCATATTTCTAACATCTTGATATTTGAAATCCATTGCACAGGGCCAGAACACAATGTCTACCAATTCAACTACTTTCAGGATATCTTCATTCAGGTCTACAATGGCTTCTTCACAACCCCCACAGGATGCACACCAATAAAAAGCTACTTTAGGTTTTGGCACTTATGCCTCCATTTATTAAAGTATCTATAGAAAATTTAATTTTTTAATTCTCATTCTACATCATCGAATCGTATAAAAGATCAAGAAGGTTATTAACTTTAATTTTTCCATTATATTTTTCTGCAGCATTTTTAAGATTTAATTCGCAGGTTGGACAAAGTGTGGTTAAAACTTTTGCACCGGTTTCTATTGCTTGTTCTACACGGTTTTCAGCAAGTTTTTCAGCTAACTTATCATCTGATACTAATAATCCCCCACCACCACCGCAACATTCAGCTTGCTTGCCGTAAGTAGGCATCTCAACCAATTCCGAGCAAATTTTCTTTAGAATATCTCTGGGTTCATCAACCATACCCATTCCCCTTGCTACATTACAGGGATCATGATATGTTACTTTAATGTTTAACTTTTTTAATTTGCCTTTATAATCAGGCAATCTTTCCACTATTTCATCAATTATATATTTAGCTTTCAAATCAGGATATTTTGCCCTGATAAAAAATACACAAGTAGTACAAACACAAATTACTTCTTCTTTTTTATCAGGTATTGTATCTCTAAATTTATCTTGTTGAGTTTTAAAACCGTTTTTATCACCCAGAACAGCAAATGGCATACCGCAGCAGGTTTCATTAAACGTCTTTGTTTTCACTCCAAGTTTTTCCAGTATTGTTAGATATTTCTCTGAATCTTCTTTTCTTTCAACAAGTCTGCACCCTAATAGAACCGCCTTATCACCTTCAAATACGGGAGGCTCAAGTTCTTTTCCAAAGATATTGCCGCTCTTTTCAATTTTTTTTGTGAGCTCTTTATGTGAGTCGTAAGAATAACCTGCTTCAAACAGATCAGCTCTGGCTGCTCCCATAATATCCGGCACCGATATATCTGCTGAGCATCTTTCTACGCAATCTCTACAGAAAGTACACTGAAACAACTTTTCTGCAATGTGTTCAGAAGGTTCAAGCTCACCAGTCAGTAATCCATAGGCTACAATTAATTTACCTCTTGCTCCATCTATTTCCCAGCCAAGTTCCTTAAAAACAGGGCACCCCTCAAAACAATAACCACATCTAATACAAATATTAAGTTCATTTTCCCATTGTCTTAAATATTTTGTTTCCATAAAAAATATACTCCTAGTTTATAATATTTACAGGTCCCATTTTTCTTAATTCATTTGAAAAATCATCGATCGCAAGTTTCAGCTTAGCAGCTTCTCCTTTATCGATCCATTCAAGCTTTATTCTTGCAGGTTCAATTCCTAACTGCTCGAGCATTTTTTGAAGTAACAAAATCCTTCTTCTTGTTTTGTAATTTGCATCATGTTCACACTTCTCTTTTGGGCAACTTGCTATCATTACTCCCCAGGCATCATTTTTAAATGCTTCTAATATTAATTCTGCAGAAACTCTACCAGAGCACATACTTATGATTATATTGTTTTGTTTTCCGGGATCTTCATAAAGACTTTCGGATAACTGTAACCCAGGATATGAAGACCAACTACAACAAAATATTACTGATTTTGGGTTCATTATTATCTTCCTTTAAAAAATTGATCACTTTTTCACGCAATTCATTCTCTCCCAGTTCCCAGCCTTCAACAATATATGCAGCTCCGGAAGGACATGCTGCTTCGCAGCAGCCGCAACTCTGACATTTAACCTTATCAATTATAATCTTTTTATTCTCTTTATCCAGAGAGCGAGCTTCGTGTTTACATACTGAGACACAAATTCCACAACGGCTGCACAAATCATCGTTTGTCTTTGAAGTAGTACCATCAACATCAAAACCTGCATCCGCAAAATCAGCTCTTGCATCTGTGAAAATATCAGTTATGGAAACTCCGGCTGAGCAACTATTATCGCATCTTTTACAATAGAAACATTCAAACATCTTATTTGCAATGTATTCTGATGGTTTTGTCTCTCCATGTATTAAACCATAGATCAAGATAAGCTTTCCACGAGGAGCATCTGTTTCCCAACCAGTAATCTTAAAAAGATGGCATTGTTCAAAGCAATATCCGCATCTAATGCAAATATTCAGTTCATTATCCCATTTTTGAATTCTTTTAAAGTCCATGAAATAATCTCCTAAAAACTTATTCAAATTCTCGATAAAGAAAACTTTAGAATATGCCTTTTTTTGTAGTATATCTCAATTTTGTTGCAGTAACCCAATCATCCGGTGCATCCATTAACTTACCGGGATTTAATACATTATTCGGATCTAAAGCCTTTTTTATGGCACGCATTACACCTAAGGAGTTAGATTTTTCTCTTTTAAATGCCGGAGCTTTTGATATTCCGATCCCATGTTCAGCGGAAGTAGTTCCTCCAACTGATCTGACATAATTATATATCTCGAATACAGCTCTTTTGGCATCTTCCCATTGAGCTTCTTTTCTTGGATCCATCAGGATTTTGGTATGCATACATCCGGAACCACAGTGTCCGTAAGCTGTCATAATCACATTATTTCTTTTAGCGATCTCATGAATCTTTTGGGCAGTTTCTGCCATTTTAGAGTAGGGGACAGCCATATCATCAGCTAAAGATGCACAAGTAAAGTAATCTTTAAATCTCGATAAAGATGGGAACAATTTTTTCCTGCCGGAGAATATTTTTGTTCTTTCTTTGGCATCATAACTCAAATCGATACCAAAACCTTTTTGGTTCTTACAAATTTCAATTATTTTTTGGATTTCAATATCAACAGCTTCTTTTGCCATTCCGTCAGCTTCAAACAAAAGAATCGCTTCTACATCCGGAAGTCCCAAATCCAGAGCTTTATTAACAGCAGTAATAGCTATATTGTCCATTAGTTCCAGCATAGATAAATTAATCCCACTGGACATTACTTCCGAAATTGTATTACCAGCATCTTCAAGTTCATTGAATTTAGCTATTCCCAGGCATCTGAATTTAGGAATAGGAACAATCTTCAGAGTTGCTTCCACAATAATACCCAGGGTGCCTTCGGAACCAACCATCAGTCTTTCAAGCTGATAGCCTGTTGCCTGCACTCTTGTTTTAGCTCCAACATCGATTAAATCTCCATTTGCCAGCACCACTCTCATACCGAGAACAGAATCCCGAACAGCTCCGTATTTAACAGACCTCACACCGCTGGCATTGTTGGCTATTTCTCCCCCGATCGTAGCTATCCTGCTGGAAGCTGGTGCTGGAGGATAGAATACATTATGTGGTTTCAAAGCACGATTCAGATCATCATCCACAACACCGGGTTCAACTCTGACAAATGTGTCCTCAAGATTTATCTCAAGAATTTTATTCATTTTCTTAAAATCCATTACTATTCCACCTTTGATGGGAACAGCCTGACCGGACATACCCGAGCCTGCTCCCCTGGCAACAACCGGTAGCATCCTCGGATTTGCATAACGCATAACATTTTGAACTTCTTCTATTGTGTGTGGTCTTACTACTACCCAGGGCATGGCTTGATGAACTGATGAGTCAGAACCATATACATACAAATCGGCTTTGTCATCTTTTACATTTTCTGCGCCTACGATTTCTTTTAACCTTTGTACATCTACAAGTCCCAAAATAACCTCCTTATTAAAAAACTTATCTCAAAGTTCCGTGATATTTGGTTGTAAGTTGTTTTGCTTTCACTGCATCCGGAATATAATCAGGGAGAACCATTGGTGAAATTTTTGATTTATCGATCCCCAATTTTTTCACTTCTTTTTCATATTCATAAATATGATCCAGATTAAGTTTACCTATTTTTGCACCTTTGGCATAATCAGCAGCAAATTTTCCGGCTCTTCTTCCAAAAATTATTATATCAAGCTGTGAATTCCCCATTAATCTATTGCGTCCGTGTACTCCACCGGATGCTTCACCTGCTACAAAAAGACCGGGAATATTAGTTTCACACTGAGCATTTATTTCCACTCCACCATTCTGGTAATGAAGAGTTGGATAAACCAGAATTGGTTCCGTAATCATATCTACATCAAACCTGGCAAATTGTCTGACCATAGCCGGAACACTTGCTTGAATTGTTCCCTTGCCATTTATCTGGTCGATCAAGGGAGTGTCTAACCAGACACCTACATGGTTATCAGGTGTTTTAATACCTTTATTTCGTTCCAAACATTCCCTGATGAAAGCTGATGATTCAACATCGCGGGGTTCAAGAGGATTAACAAAAAGTTCACTTTGTATGTTCAAAGGTTGAGCACCAAGAGACCTGAGTTTCTCAGTGCAGAGAAATCCAATAATCTGCTGTGGATAAATTGCTCCGGTCGGATGATATTGAACAGAATCCATATACATAAGTTTTGCTCCTGCTCTGTAACTTATCACAGGACCATCACAGGTTGCACCATAATGGTTTGTAGTTTCAAAATCTCTTATATGAAGTCTGCCAAAACCACCTGTAGAGATAATAGTTGCTTTTGCTTTCACTGTAAAGTATTCTCTATTTTCAAGATGGTAAAGTACTGCTCCCGAGACTTTGCCGGTATTATCTTTTATCAATTCCACCACAGGTTGATGTTCAAGAATTTTTATATGATCAGGTCTATTCAGGACTTCATCTCTTAAAGTAGCACAAATTGCTGCTCCTGTGTAGT